>SUWN01000049.1:0-1571 GCA_015061465.1 Treponema bryantii
GAATCAAAATGTGGCAAAAGTTCTTCGCACAAACGTTCTGACAATCGTTTTTTATCATAAATTGGCAAGAACGGATCCATATACAAAATTGAATCATCGCTTCTTAATTCATCAATATTATTTTTTAAAACTTCAGGATAACTTGTTACAATTGGACAATTATAGTGATTTCCTGCCCCTGTATCTTCAATTTTTTCGTAAGGCGCACAAGGATAAAAAATGAATTTTATTCCTTGCTGAATCAAACTTTCTACGTGTCCGTGAGAGATTTTTCCTGGGTAACAAACTGATTCTGAAGGAATTGTTTCAAGACCTTTTTCGTACACTTTTCTACTTGAACGCTGGCTCAAACAAACTCTAAAGCCTAATTCATTAAAGAATGTAAACCACAAAGGATAATTTTCGTATAGATTTAAAACACGAGGAATTCCAACTTCCCCTAAAGGCGCATCTTCTTTTTTGCGAGGAACATAATAATTAAATAATCGTTTATATTTCCAGTCAAAAAGGTTTGGCATTTTTTCGTTTTCTTCTAACGATTTATTTTTATCACTTGCCGAAAGAACATTTTCGCCAAGTTCTGCACCTTTTTCGCATCTATTACCTGTAACAAATTTGCGTTCTGCGTTTTCTGTTTTAAATGTGTTGATTGTCAATAAACAATTATTTACACATTTTCCACAGCGTTTTAATTCCAAATCAACGTGGAAAGATTCCAAATCTTCTAAAGTTGCAATATTTGATCTTACATCATGAACTGTGCCTTCTGGTTCACCCGGTTGTGGCGCTGACAAATCTTGCCATTGGTCGTACGCAATAAGTGCAGAACCATAAGCGCCCATTAAGCCTGCAACGTCCGGTCTAAAAACTTCAACGCCAGCAATTTTTTCGAATGCTCTTAAAACAGCATCGTTATTAAAAGTTCCACCTTGAACAACAACTTTAGTTCCGATGTCACTTGCTTTTCTTAATTTGATTACTTTGAATAAAGCATTTTTTATAACTGAATAAGAAAGCCCTGCACTAATATCTGCAACAGAAGCACCTTCTTTTTGAGCTTGTTTTACACGACTGTTCATAAAAACAGTACAGCGACTTCCTAAATCAATTGGTTTTTTGGCAAGAAGTGCGATTTTTCCAAAATCTTTTACATCCATCCCCATTGTTCTTGCAAAATTATCCAAGAAGGAACCACATCCACTTGAACACGCTTCGTTCAATTGAATAGAAACAATTGCGCCGTCTTTCATTCGTAGACATTTCATATCTTGTCCACCAATGTCTAAAAGGAATTCTACCCCCGGAACAAAGAAATCTGCCGCTCTATAATGTGTAATAGTTTCAACTTCACCAGCATCTACGCCAAACGCAGACTGAAATAAAACTTCACCGTAACCTGTAGAAACTGCACGACCAATATACGCATCTTTTGGTAATTGTGAATATAAATCTTTTAAAACTTTTACAGCAAGTTCAACAGGGTTACCTTGATTTGAAGCATAAAAACTCCACAAGATTCTTCCCGCTTGGTCTATTAAAACTGCTTTTGTTGTTGTAGACCCTGCATCCAA
>SUWN01000049.1:1671-10153 GCA_015061465.1 Treponema bryantii
TTCCATTCATTCTTTGCTCAACGCCGCCTTTAAAATAAGTGATTTTTGCGTCTTCGCCACCAAGTTCAATTACAACGTCAGTTTGAGGAATAATTTTTTTTACAGAAGTTGTTGCTGCAATTACTTCTTGAATAAAAGGGATTTCTAGCCACTGAGAAACTGCTAAACCACCAGAACCAGTTACTTTTACAGAAATAGGATGATTTTCATCTATAGAAAAATTTTGTTCGATATTATCAAAAGCATTTTTTACAACTGTAATAATTGTGCTTCTAATATCAGCTCGGTGACGTTGATAGTCGCCATACATCAAATTATCGTTATCATCTAAAACAGCAATTTTTACAGTCGTAGATCCTACGTCAATACCAATTCTTAGCGGAAGAATTTCATTTTCTTTCATAAATTGTAAACCTCGTAGCTAGCCAAAATGTTGCATAAAAAATATTGAAAAACTCTACAAATACATAATTTAACGCTAAATAACGAATTATTCAATATAAAACATTTTTGCTACGAGGTACGCAAAAACAATCAAAGCTTATTTCTTTGTTGATTCAGACTTTTTTGCTGCCTTTTTTTTAGAAGAAGTTTCTTTTACTTCACTCTTTTTTGCAGTTTTTTTAGATTTTTTTTCTGTAGCCTTTACATCAACTTTATTTTCAACTTTTTTTGTTGATTTTTTTGCTTTTTTTGCAGGAGGTGCAAATTGTTTTACAAATAATTCGCATTTAAAAGCAGCTTTTAATTTTGCCGAACAAATTACTTTGTAGAATTTTTTAACTGCTTCAAAATCTTTTTCTTTTGTTTTTATAAAGATTAATGCAAATAAATTGTTCAAACTTGAATCAATCAATTCTTTATTAAACCACCAGATTCCATCAAAAGCATTTACACCACTCAAAAGGTTTGCATATTTTGAACCAACAAGTTCGTTTACAATTGAGTAAGCAATTTGTTTTTGTTGTTTTGCAAGTTTAGAAACATCTGTATTTTTTGCAAGAATAAATATTTTCTTTAACAATTCTCTATCAGAATATTGAGCATTCATTTCTTTTAAGAAAATATTAATCTTTCTAAAGATTTCACATTTTTCTGCAAAACCATTATCTGCAAATGTACAAAGCATTGACCAAGCAATAAATGCAACTTGTAAAGATTTTTTATCTTGCAAAATCAATTTTACAAAATCGCTCGAAGTTTTTACTTTTGGTAAAGCAATTTCCAAATCTTTGCAAGAAATTTCATCCATACTCATAATTTTTGCAAATTGTTTGATTCTAGCACAGAATTCTTTATAGATTTTTTCTGAATCTAACTTTTGTGCAGATTTTGGAGATTGATTTTCCATCATCTTTATTGCAGATTCATAAAATTTAATTGCAAAAGGTTTAGAATCTTCCAAAACTTGTTTTATTGCAGACTCAGTTGGTTCTACTATAAGTTCTTCGCCATCTTCATCTTCAACCTGATTATCAAAATACAACTGATAGAGAGGTTTGAGCGCATTTTCTGCAAAAGGAATAAAATCTGCATACAAATCTTTATATACAAATTCTAGCCAAGCACTTTCTAAATCTTCGCAACCTTTTCCGTTCAAAGTTTCGCATAAGATTTTATAACGATGGTCTGAAGTATCTGTTACTTGTTGAACATCGAGCAACACTTGGTATTCAAATCCATTTAGCGCAACAAAAATTCCTTTTTGGCAAATTTCACTTGATTTTCTGATATACCAAAGTCCACTTCTGTGTTCACGGAAAATACAATATTTATCATCTTCCGCAGTAAGATTTAGACCTTCACTTATTGAACGAGTAATTAATTCTGTTCCATTTTCAGTTTTTACCGCAAAAGGATTTGATTGTTTTATCCAACCACAAGCGCGGTCGTATTTATTATTATAGAAAACAACAGTTCTTTCGTTTGCAACCCCATTTGAATATGCAAAAACATTTTCGTTTACATGATTATCTTCCCACAAATCGTAGAACAAGAAATTTTCTACATTTGCAAACAAATAACGTTTTTTCATCAATGGGAATATATCGTGCCAATGTCTGTCTACAAGTCCTTGATTTACTTGTTCGTCTTTATAGGCTTTCATATATTCCATACCATATTTTTCTGTAAATCCTTCTATTTGACCGTGGCCGAACATTGGTAAACCTGGCATTGTTACCATAAGTGTACAAACACCAAAATATTTGTCGCCAGTTCCAAATTGTGCTTCGGCAGTTTCTTCATCAGGATTATTCATGAAATTTACATAGCGTTTTAGAACTTGTGGGTCAAACGTAATTGTATTTTTTACAGTTTCACGATATTTCTGATTTTCTTCTTTTTTTAGCATATTCATAAATGCACTGTTATAAACACGATGCATTCCAAGCGTTCTTACAAAATAACCTTCCATCATCCAAAAAGCTTCTGCAAGCAACAATGTATCAGGAACTTCTTTTGCAACACGGTCTACAACTTCACGCCAGAATTCGTTAGGAATTGCGTCGTTAAATTCTTGAGTTGTAAGCGCTGTTTCACTACGAGTTGCAATATCGCCTCCATGACCTGGCTCTGGATACCACAAACGACGAATATGTTTTTTTGCAAGAACCATTGCCGCATCAAAACGAATGATTGGGAAATTTCGTGCAACGTGTAAAATCTGTTGGATAACTTCTTCGCGAGCTTGAGGATTTAAAAAATCGATTTGCGCCGTATCATTCCAAGGAAGTCCTGTTCCATCGTTTCCGTGATAAATGTAACGAACATCACCAGATTGATTATCAACACGTTTGAACACAACTGCACAATCGTTTTTTGAATAATAATGGTCTTCCAAATATACGCTTATTCTAGAATCCAAACTCAAATTTTCACCATTAAAAGTATATTGTGGATAAGGATTATCTTTTCGTTGAACAAATAAATCAGGTTTTGTAATTACCCATTCACCGTCCATACCAGTATGATTTGGAACCATATCACTTGCAAGACGAATTCCTCTTTGCCATAAACGTTGTCTTAAATTAGAAAGTGCATCCCAACCACCAATGTTTGCTGCAATATTATAATCATAAAGTGAATATGCAGATGCAGCTGCTTCTGGATTTCCACAAATTTGTTTAATACGTTTACTTGCGTGACTTCTTTCCCATAAACCAATCAACCACAATCCAGTAAAACCTTCATCACGCAAATTGTCTAATTCAGCATCTGGAATTTGGTCCAAACGAGTAATTGGATAACCGTATTTTTTTGTAAGTTGGTCTAACCAAACTAAAACAGTTTTTGCCATAAGAACAACTTTTGGCATCCAATCACTATCAGCACTGTAACGTTCGTATTCATTCATTAGATTTTCATAGGAATAAGGCATCATTTCAGGGCCACCGTCAGCACCACCGCCCATTGGAGCCCAAGCAGCTTTTTCTTCTTCGCTGATTGTGTCCATTCCTACAAAAATACGTTTTACCCATTCACCAAGCCAAGTTCCCCAGTGTTTTTGAATATATTCCAACTGCCCTTTCAAGCTTTCTGGAGCGAACATCACAGGTTCTTTTAATAAAGTAATTAAATCGTGGTCATAAGGTCCGTAAACTGGCTGTGATTTGGAAAAAGTTTTGATTACAGCCCATGATTTTTGATAAGAAGATTTTTTTGCAAGATTTTCATCATCAAAAAGCAATTTGAATGGTTTAAAAGCTGGATTTTCGTTTGCAAGATGAAGCATTATCAATTCTTCCAAAGTTTGTTCACGGTTTGTGCGAACTTCTCCAGTAGAATCTTCAATTGCAGTTTGATTTAGATATTCTTGTGCAGAACAATTTCCTTTATAAACTTGAGTTGGTGGAAATTCATTTGTAAAATCAAGCAACAATTCATCAAGAACTTCTTTTGTAAGAGCGTTTTCTAATTCTGCAATTAAATCTTTAAAAAATGAATTTGATTTGTCACGTCTATAAAGCATACAAACGTGATGAAGAATTTCATCAATGAGCCCCATCGCATTTAATTGCCCAGCACTGATTTTTTTATTTTCTTCGCCAGATTTATCAAAAAGTGAATTATATTTTAGAGCAAAATTACGAACATTTTTCATATTCGCAAGAATTACGTTTCCTGTAGAAGCAAAAAGTTGTTCATCAAAATTACAAATATCTCTAATTTCCTTTGAAATATGAAACTCGTTGTATGAAATTTTCATTTATTAATTTCCCCCTCGATTTTTAGAAATCGCAGTTATCTTCTCTATAAGTTTATTATCTTTTAGTAATTCGTCAATAGAAATTGGCATTCTGTACGTCCAATTAAATTCATTTACAGTGCCAGGAACATTGATTCGTTCTTCTTCACATTTTTCATGCCAATATTTTTTTTGCATAAAAAGCAAATCTTGTAATGGAGGAATAAACCACACACTGTTACAAGCAGAACTTGCAAAAAGAATGCATTCTGCAAGTTTTTCGTCAAAATCCCTTTCAATAATTTGTTTTAAATCTTCATCTTCAAAATCATCTTCCAAACCAAAAGATTCATAATTTTGCAAAACAAATTGTTCCACGCTTTGCTTTTCATCTTGCCACCATTGTCTTAAAGTTGATGAATCGTGAACCGAAGTTGTTGCAACAGAAAGAAAATCGTATTCATTAAAATCAATAAAAGGTTGGTTTTCTTTTTCCCATTCGCGCATCCAACGAACAACTTTTAGCGATAAAATATCGTTTTTCTTCATAACTTCCGGAACACTTTTTATATTCACGCCCAAATCTTCACCACAAGGAACCATTTTTACAGATGAAGTAAGCGCATTCAAAATTTCTTCCGCTTGTTTTTTCCAGAGTTTTTCGTTTGCAAGATTATTTTTTTCAAAAAGCTTTAAAAGTTTTTCTTTTTCTACTTCATTCAAGCTATTCCAAGAAGTTGATTTAGAAAAAGTCCATAACGGAACGAATTTATTTTTGCCAAGAGAAAGTAAAGTTCTGTTTGACCAAAAATCACACAAAATCTGTTTAATTTTAGAACTTGCTTCTTCCGTGCAAAAATCGCTTAAATCAATGTTGAAAAAATCAGAACTTCCTTTTATTTCTTTTTTAAAAAGCCACAATTCTTCATCATTAATTCGGTTTGCAAATAATTTTAAGATTTTATGTGCATTTTCGTGATTCCAAGTAATATCTTCTATAAAATGAGTTGGAATATGAGGTTCGCTGAGCCAACGGATTCTGTCATCATCAAAACCCAATTTATAAAGTTCGTCCTTTTTTATAAAAGCGCAAGGCTCAGCGTGTCCATTTAGAGCGTTTACATCGGCTGAAGGAATGGCCCAGATTCTAAAAAATCCCAAAATGTGGTCCAAACGGTACGCATCGTAATATTTGGAAGAATTGATTAATCTGTCTTTCCACCATGAATAATCGTTTTCTTTTAGTTTTTTCCAATTGTAAGTTGGAAAGCCCCAATTTTGTCCCAGAGGATTATCGCCATCACTTGGAGAACCGGCGCGTAAATCTTGATTAAAGAAATTTGGATAAGCCCACGCATCGCAAGAATCTTCGTTCATTAAAATAGGCATATCACCTTTTATTAAAATTCCTTCTGCGTGAACTTTTTTTACAGCATTCAAAAATTGATTGTCAGCAATCATTTGAACCCATGCATAAAAAAGATGTTCTTTTTTTAAAGAAGAATCGCTCCAAAGTTTTTCAATTTGTTCAAGCGGTAAAAAGGCATCTTCTTTTTTCCAATTTTTCCACGAAGATTGCATATAATCCCATTTGAATTTTTTGTAAACTGCATAAGTTTTTATCCAAGAATTATTTTTTATCCAAGCAGAAAGTTCTTTAGATTCTTTTTCTTCCTTATAAATTGAAGTTGATTTGTATAAGTCACGGAGCAAATCTTGTTTTGCATTCAAAATTCCTTGATAATCATAACGCAAGCAATATTTATGTTTTTTTGTAAAATCGTCGTATTTTTTACTAAAATTTTTGTCAGAATTATATAAATGTTCAAATTCTTCTATTTTATTTATCGAAATATAAATTGGATGAAGAGCAAATGCAGAAAGCGCACTATATGGGGAACTTTGAGTTCCGCTATCATTTACAGGCAAAAGCTGAATTATAGAAATATTTGATTTTTTACAAAATTGAGCAAAAGGAATTAAATCTTCAAATTCACCAATAATTTTATTGTTTTTTGAATACAACGCGCCAAGAGGAACTGCAACACCAAGTCGTTTTTGTAAAGAATGATTTTTAGCCATTATAAATAATTATAACAAAAATAAATCAAAAAACAATCTAAAAAACAAATTTATTAACAAGAGAGATTTGTACAAAATGACGCTTTGTTCCGCCAGAACCTGCAGTACTCCATGAATCAGTAGAATTTACAAACTTTGAAAGAGTATAACCGTACAATTTGGGAACAAATGAATATTCATATTCAAGACCGATTTTATAAAAGGAATTTAGATTTACAAGAATAGAAGCTTCGCCATAACAAAAACTTCCTTCCATTATGTCAGCAAAATAAGTTCCACCTGCATACTCATTTCTTAAATAATGTGTATCAATGGAAGTAATTGCCATTATTGGTGAAAAGAAAAAAGAAAAATTAAAATCAATACAATCAACTGAAAAACGAGAAAGACATCCAAAAGAAAAAAAAGTTTGCGTTTGATTATAAGAAATTACTTTTTTATCAAAATATATTTTTGTAATTTCATCAGACCAAAGTTCATATACCGCTTGAAAATTTTCTAAATCGATTTGATTACCATATTGACGATAACCGTTTTTTCCATCAAACGAAATATAATTTGCACCAACGGCAACACAAGGCGTAATTATTGAATTCTCACCAAGAAAAAAATTAAAACCAATTGATAAATCAGCACTATAATATGAACTTACATAATTATCGTGTATTGAATAATGGGTTAAACCATTTTGCCCAGAAGAAACTTTGTTCATCCAGTCATAATCTTGCATTTTTCCCGATTTTACGGGAATACCAATTTTCCCATTCAAATTTAAATACAAATTTTTAAATAAATCAGTTTCAAAATCAACAAAAAAATAAGGAACAGAAACTATTTCCCAATCGAGCATGCTTAAATCTATAGTTTTATTTGTAACAACATGCTCTGCGTAGACAAACTCTTTTACATTTCCTGTTAAAACACCAAGTCCGGTGCTAACAGAAAATGAATTTTGAGATTTTGCAAACAAAGGACAAAAAACAAAGAATAAGAATATTATGGAAAATAGTTTTTTCTTCATTTTTATTGCAAAGTTGGCATTGCGTTTGAATCTTGTTGAGTTGTTTCAACTGATTCAATTGTTTGAACAACATAATTTAAGAATTCTTGAATCATCGGTGTATATTCACCATCTGGATTAATTTTTACAGCATCTTGAAGATATTTGATTACAACGCCGTATTCTGTAGAACCAGAAGTTAACAACATATAAGCTGCCATATAACGAACATATTGTTTTTGTTCAGCATCCAAATATTCATTATCAAAAATTGAAGTATAACATTGAACAGCACCAAAAGCATCGTTATTTATAAAAAAATCTAACACTTTTGCTTCTGCAATATCTACAATGTATTTTCCAACTAAACCAGATTCATTTGATTTATCCATTTCAGGAATTTTTTCAACTAAATCGAGCATTAAAATTGTATATTCAGGATTAATAGAATTTAATAAATTATCAATAGCAATAACTTTTTCTAAATTTGTACCTGTTTTTGTTGCATCAATCATTGTACGAAGTTCTAATGCGTCTTGTCCCAAAGTAACAATCATACTTTGAAGAACACTTGCATCTGTCATTCCATCGTAATATCTAATTTGGTCAATACAATAACCTTCTTTTGTCAAATAAAAGATTGAAGGAGTAACTTGAATATTTAATTTATTTACAAAAGTAAAGTTTTTTTGCATTTGAAGACCGTATTCTTCAGCGGCTTTTTGTTCTTTTTTAGTTGCTTCAGGATTAACTACAGTTTTTTCAAAAGATTTTTGTGAAAAATCAAAAAGAACTACTACATTATCTTTTGCAACAGTGTCCGTAAATTCTTGAGTTTTTACAACATTATTCAAGAAATCTTCACTTGCAAAATCATCACCTTCTGATGTAAGCAAAAGTAAAATATTTTTATCATTTTTTTCTGCAACTTTTTTTGCATCATCTAAATCATAAAAAAATCCATTTTCATCAATTTTTGCTTTATTTCCACAAGAACAAATTCCTGCAATAATGAATAAACAAAATAAAACTTTTACCAATATTTTTTTCACAATAATTTCCTCAAAAAAAAATTCTGAATTCAGAATTCTGAATTCAGAATTTTATATTTTTTTATTTAAAGTAAGAAACTCCGGCTGCAAACAAGTTTTCGCAAGTTGTTTCGTTTTCGTTTGTAATTGGGTTTCCACCAACGTTTTTGAACAAGTCAAAAC
>SUWN01000050.1 GCA_015061465.1 Treponema bryantii
AAAATGATACATCTTATGAAAAAAGGCCTTCACCGACAATTTCTCAACTTGTAGATGAAGCTATGAAATTTGCATCGTAAAATTATGGAATCAGGAGTATTGTGGTATTGACAAATATCATAGGAACACTCTGCTTGTGGCAGCCACTGTGTGGCTGGTTCTATAGTTTCTATACCACAAGCAGCGTGTAGCGAGTTATCGAGCGGTTTTGAACCAGCCTACGTAAGCGGGAGCAATATTAAATTATTTTTTTTACTCTTAGATTTTATTGTTTAATTTATTCCTAGATATTTTTACACATTTTTTATATAGTCATAAGCTATGAATACAGATTCAAAAATACTTGGTTATTTTTCTGCATGTTTTGCAATTGTTATTTGGGGAATAACCTTTGTTTGTACAAAACACCTTTTACTTTATTTTTCTGCTTTAGAAATTTTATTTATTCGATTTATTCAAGCCTACGTTTTTTTGTTTATTTTATATCCTCACAAACTAAAAGTTTCAAAAAAAGAAAATCTACTTTTAGCGCTTGCAGGTCTTACTGGCATAACTCTTTACCAATATACAGAAAATATTGCGCTAAATTTTACAACTGCTTCTAACGTAAGCATTATTGTTTCTATTTGTCCAATTTTTACAGCCCTTACAGCTCAATTGTTTTTAAAAGAAAAACATTTAACTCTAAAGTTTATCATCGGTTTTATTATCGCTTTTGCAGGAATTATTTTGGTAAGTTTTAATGGAAAAATTAATTTTAATTTGAGTCCAAAAGGTGATATTATTGCTTTACTTTCTTCAATTTGTTGGGGATTTTATTCGCTTTTTATAACAATAATCAACAAAGGCCAACACAACACTATTGCTATTACCCGAAAAATCTTTTTTTACGCAATTTTATTTATGATTCCAATTATGATTTTTGGCATTTTTTCTGATAACCCAAAATCTATCACATACGTTGAACTTTCCGCTCAATTAAATGCAGTACGTTTTTCTTCTATATTAAATTGGACTTTACTAAGCTTTTTAGGAATCTGTGCAAGTGGGATTTGTTTTATTGCTTGGAACAAGGCCTGTACAATTTTAGGAACTGTAAATATCACAACAGGTCTTTATTTAATTCCTGTAATTACAATCATTTTTGCAGCAATTTTCTTAAACGAAAAAATTACACTAATGGGTGCGATTGGTTCTACGCTAACAATAATTGGTTTATTCGTAACTTCTATGCAACAAAAGAAAAACTGCTAAAATCTTTTTCCAATTCCTATTGTTGCAACAGTTCCTTCTGAACCAATTGTAAGTTCCGCTGTTCCAAAAAGGTCGTCTGACCCCCACCAGATACCGATTGGACTTATGCTAGCAGAAAAGAATGGTTGGAATTTTTCTTCAGCTTTAATTACACAAAGGATTTCTGCTCCTAAACCTACTTCGCCATAAAGTTTTATTTTTTCTGTTTCCATATAAATTCTTCGATATTTAAAACTTGCCCCAACATAAATTGTATTATAATCAGAAGCTTCAAAACTTACTAAAGGGGAACCAATTGTCAAAGACGTACCAATTCCATTTTTAGAATTTAGATAATTTAGATATTCAGCTGTAAAAACAGGCATTAGAATAATAGATCCTACGTCATTCATATGAACAAGAGCAGATAAAACAGATTCAAAATACGGAAACATTCCCATTTTTACTTGAATCTCATTTTTTTTGCTTTCAACAGATTCATTTGCAAAAATTCCAACAGCCATAAAAAAACATAAAATAATTGCTAATTTCTTTTTCATAATTTTCTCCTATTAGAAAATTTATATTTGCTATAAAATTGTAATCTATATCCCATTTTATTTAAAGTCACTTACTCAGGTGATTTTTCCCTCTTTCTTGAAAAAAAACGTCATTCTTTCTATAATATTATTCATCATACAATCGACTTAATTTATACAGAGGCAAATAAAATGGCTTTAGATAAAATGCGCAATATCGGAATTATGGCTCATATTGATGCTGGAAAAACAACTACTACAGAACGAATCCTTTATTATACAAAGAAAATTCATAAAATCGGTGAAATTGACGACGGCCAAGCAACTATGGACTGGATGGCTCAGGAACAAGAACGAGGAATTACAATTTGTTCGGCAGCCACAACAACTTATTGGAAAGACCATCAAATCAATATTATCGACACACCGGGACACGTTGATTTTACAGCGGAAGTTGAACGAAGTTTAAGAGTTTTGGACGGAGCAATCGCTGTTATTTGTGCAGTAGATGGAGTTCAACCACAAACAGAAACTGTATGGAAACAAGCTGATGAATTCAATGTCCCTCGCCTTTGTTTTATGAATAAAATGGACAGAATTGGGGCAGATTTTTTTGCTTCAATGGATGATGTTCACGAAAAATTTGGTGTAGAAACACTCGCTTTGCAAATTCCAATCGGACAAGGGGCTGATTTTGAAGGTGTAATCGACTTACTCACAATGAAAGAAATCAGATGGAATGCAGATGATGATGGAGAAACTTTTGAATTCTCTGACATCGATTCTTCTCGTTTAGAAGAAGCACAAACTTGGAGAGAAAAACTTGTTGATACAGTTGCCGGTAGCGACGATGATTTAGCAGAAATCTATTTGGAAGGTGGCGAAATCACAATTGAACAATTAAAAGCAGCAATCAGAAAAGGAACTATCAACAGAGCATTTGTTCCTTTTGTAATGGGTTCCGCTCGTAGAAATCAAGGTGTTCAACCACTCATCGATGCAATCATAGATTATTTACCTTCTCCAACAGAAATTCCAGCTGCAAAAGGAATTCATGTAAAAAAAGACAAACAGGAAGAAGTTACAGTTCCTTGCGATCCTTCAAAAATGGCACTCGGTCTTGTTTTTAAAATCCAATACGATAGAGAAATGGGACCTTTGTGTTACGTAAGAATGTATTCTGGTAAAATCCAGGCAGGAACTCAAATCTACAATATTAATAAAAAGAAAAGAGAACGTGTAAACAGAATTTTAAGAATGCACGCTGATAAATCAGAAGCGATGGATAGCGTAAGCGCAGGTGACATTGCAGTTTTCATTGGGCTCAAATTGGCACAAACTGGTGATACAATCGGAAGTGAAGCATTCACAGTTCTTTTGGAACAACCAACATTCCCCCAACCTGTAATTTCTGTTGCGCTTGAGCCAGAAAGTATGAGTGAAAGAGACAAAATGAACGAAACATTAAAAATTCTTTCTTGCGAAGACCCAACTTTCACTTATCACGACGATGCAGAAACAGGCCAGCTCATCATCAGCGGAATGGGGGAACTTCACTTGGACGTTCTTGTTACACGTATGAAAGATGACTTTGGTGTAAAATGCAACGTTGGCGCTCCACAAGTTACATATCGTGAATCAATTAGTTCTAGCGCAGAAGCAACTGAAGACTTCAACAAAGTTCTTGGCGGAAAAGAAAATACAGCAGGTCTTACAATTAAAGTGGAACCAAGAGAACAAGGTTCTGGCAATTTGTACACTTGCGAAGTAAAACAAAACAATATTCCTGACGAAATTATGCAGGCAATTGAAAGTGGATTTAGAAGCAGTTTAGATTCAGGAATTCGTTACGGCTATCCTTGTGTAGATATGGCTGTTACTGTTACAAAAATTGATTACAACGAACTTACTTCTACAACCTTTGCTTTTGAAGCATGTGCTGCAGCAGTTTTTGATAAAGCATGTTCGGCTGCAAATCCAGAAATTCTTGAACCAGTAATGAACGTAGACATTTCTTGTCCAAAAGAATTTGTAGGACCAGCAGGAAGTCAATTAAGCCAACGCGGTGGAAGCATCATGGGACAAGATTCCAAAACAACTGGAGAAATCATCCACGCACAAGCTCCTATGGCAAATATGTTTGGATTCACAACAAACTTACGTTCTGCAACACAAGGACGTGCAAGTTTCAGCATGGAATTCAGCCATTTCCAAATTAAAGTTGGTGGATTAGGAAACGCATATTAATTGAAAATTTGATTTTTGAAGGTGATTTTTATGAAAAAGAATATTTTGATTGTTTTTTTGTTAGTAATTTTTTCATCAACAGTTTTCAGCATGTCCAAAAATTCTGTGACAGTAGAAGGATATATTTCAACATACGGAAACATGCCTTTTACATATTTAGGAATTACAACCTCTGATGATGAACTCTACATCATAGAAGCATCAGAAAAAATTATGGATAAAATAGAAAACTTAAAAGGAACTTATATAAAATTAACAGGAACTGTAAGAATCGATGAAAACACTTCTACAAAAATTCTAACAGTAACAAAAGTCAAAAAATCATCAAAACTCTAGACAATTTTTTATTGATAAATAAATTCCTGTGCATACAGTTTTAATTTTGAACAATGGTTTCTAAAAAAAAAGAATCGAATATCATTACATATCCGATTCTTTTTTTTATTCAAAATAATTTAGTTATTTTCGTCTTCTACAAGAACAATTTTCTTTGTTACTTGAACTTTTTCTTCATAACAAGCAAACATTTTTTCTTGTGATTCTTTACTTAATTTTGGAGTAAATGCACTCACAATAGGAACAATAATTAATCCACCGACCATTGCAATTGCACCACAGTTGATTGGTGAAAAAAGAGGAACAAACATATTAAAAACTGTAATTCCTACTCCAAAAACAAAACTTGTCCAAACAGACGCTTTTGTTGTTTTTTTCCAAAACAATCCGTAAAGGAATGGAGCTAAGAACGCACCAGCTAATGCCCCCCAAGAAATTCCCATTAATTGAGCAATAAATGTTGGTGGATTTAACGCTAACACAACAGAAACAACGATGAAAACAATTATCAAAAATCTCATTATGAGTAATTGTTTTTTATCATTCATTTTTTTTGCAACAGACGCTTTTAAGAAATCAAGCGTAAAGGTTGAACTTGAAGTTAAAACTAATGATGATAATGTAGACATTGAAGCAGACAAAACTAAAACAACAACAATACCAATTAATACATCTGGTAAAGTAGCAAGCATTGTTGGAATAATTGTGTCGTATTTTACACCGTTCGCACCATAAATTACTGGTGAATCAAACAAACGTCCAAATCCACCTAAGAAATAACATCCGCACGAAATTACAACTGCAAATAAAGTAGAAACAATAGTTCCAGTTTTTACCGCCTTTTCACTTTTTATTGCATAGAATTTTTGAACCATTTGTGGTAATCCCAAAGTTCCTAGCGAAGTCAAAATTATTACACCAAAAAGATTTGCGGGATCCGGTCCTAAGAATGAAACAAAAGGTCCCTTCATATTCATTAACGCTTGTGTTGTATTTGTTGGGTCAACTGGAATTTCAGAAAGTTTGCTAACTGCTTGTAAAAAACCACCTTGTCCTTTTAAAACCGCAACAATTACACAAACAATTCCTACAAGCATGATAATTCCTTGAATAAAATCATTAATTGCAGTTGCCATGTATCCACCTAAAATTACGTAGACCGCAGTAAGCAATGCCATGATGATTACACACCATTTATAATCAAAATTAAATGCCATTCCAAAAAGACTTGAAAGTCCCGAATAAACAGAAGCTGTATATGGAATTAAGAAAATAAACACTATTAATGATGAAACCAATCTCAATGCAGAACTTTCAAAACGTTTTCCAAAAAATTCAGGCATTGTTTTTGCTTCTAAATGATGAGTCATAACACGTGTTCTTCTACCAAGTAAAACCCACGCTAAAAGACTACCGATTAATGCGTTTCCAATTCCAATCCATGTAGAAGAAAGCCCGTATTTCCAACCAAATTGTCCTGCATAACCAACAAAAACAACAGCAGAAAAGTAAGAAGTTCCATATGCAAATGCTGTGAGCCAAGGACCAACGCTTCTTCCACCTAGAACAAAACCATTTACATCATTTACAGATTTTCTTGAATAGATTCCTACAAAAATCATTGTAGCAAAAAAAATGACAAGCATTAAAACTTTTACAAACATTTTTACTCCCATATATTTAGTCTGCATAGCAAACTTAAAAAGATAATTGATTTTAATTATTTGTTCGATTTTTGTCAAAGAAATACAATCTAAATAAAAGCAAAAACATCTTTTCTGTTTGCGTTATTCGGGGAAATCCCGTATAATATAAGCAATACAATTTTTTAGAGGTATAATATGAAAAAACTTATTTCCTTTTTATTAGTTTCTGCTTTCTGTTTAGCAGGAATTTTCTCACTTGATTTAGCATCTTTTCCATCAGGAACTTGGGAAGATAGAAACTGGAATGCAGATTGGGTTTTTAGTGTAGATAAAATTGAACTAAAAGACTCAACAACAGGTGAATTGATTTTTGACTTTGGCGGAAAAATGGAAAATTTCAAGATTCTTCCATCAACAGAAGGCGTTACACTTTCGTTCGATTGTGCAGAAACAGAACGTTCTTACAAATTTACAAAATCATCTTTATCTAATACAAATATTGTTATGGAAATTGATCCAAATTGGACAGATGAAGTTTATAAAATTGAACTTCCTTTCAAGAACTAATTTCTAAGACTCTATAAAAAGCCTATCTTTTTTTGAAGATAGGCTTTTTTTATTTAACCACAAAAAATGAATGTGTATGAACTGGCATTTTTAGCATGGAAGTATTCCATAATTTTAAAAACTCTTTGTTTGGAAGTTTCCTATTATAATGTTCAGTTTTACAATTCGCCAAATATTCAATTGATTCCGCTAGAAAAAGATTTTCTTTATCATAACCAACAATAGGAACAAAATGAAGATTTGGTTTGTTTTTATGAACACGTATAAACGCAATTACAGGATTTCCTTTTGCAATTTGATTTTTTAATGCGTTCAAATTTCCTACGACATAGTTAGCTTTTATTCCGTTTTGATTTAAAAACTTCTTTATTTGTTTTGGATAAACACAACCATCTTTCATTTTATTTGGAATTTTTTGATAAACATCTTTTCCATTCGCTTCGGTTCCAAAATGGCGTAAAATATAAGCACAAGAAAAGCCTGCGCATTCCACGTTTGTTTGAAAATCAATTTTGTTTTCTCTTGTAATAACAAATTCAGTTTTTTTGCTTTTTACAGAAAATCTAAAAGAGAAAAAGCCCATTAATACAAAATCAACAATCAAAATTATAAAAAAAGCATTTATAATAGAAGAAACTAAATAATACAACATTTTTATTACTCCAACATAGAACAATTATCTATCTTCAACTAGGAGTATACAACATTTTGCGAAAAAAAAATTAAGTTATTAGCTTAATGACAGAAAAAAAATCAGGTGATATTATACGCTTATGAAAACTTTATTTGAAATGGACTTAAAAGATTATGATGAAAATGCGCCACGCTTTGAGCGACCTTCTGTTCGGGGAATTATTTCTAGAGAAGGAAAAATAGCTCTTGTTCATAGTTTAAAATATGATTATTACAAATTTCCGGGTGGCGGTTGCAAAAAAAATGAAAAGTATGAAGAAACTTTAATTCGGGAAGTAAACGAAGAAACTGGGCTTGTTGTAATTCCATCTTCTATAAAAGAGTTTGGAATGGTTCATAGGATTCAAAAAGGTGATTATGGAGACACTTTTGTACAAGACAATTTTTATTATTTTTGCGATGTGGGGGACCAAGTTCAAAGTCAAAAATTAGATGATTATGAAGACGAAGAACAGTTTACACTTGAGTTTGTTTCAATTGAACACGCGCTAAATGTAAATTACACTCACCCACATGGAGAAATATCTAACGTTTACAAAATGATGATTGAACGAGATTCAAAAGTTTTGGAAATATTGAAAAATATTTTTTTTGAGTTAGGGTATGAAGCCAGCGGCCGAAGCTTAGCGAAGGACGAGCCACCCTGCAAGTTTTAACTTGAGCAACTGTTCAAGTTGCGGCAGGGGGCTGACCGTAAGGGAATGGCGGAACACCCGACCCCAAAAGAAATTTTTGCTTGCAAAATTTTCTTTTGGGGGAACTCCTGCGTTATGATATAATATACTTATGAAAAAATTACTTGTTGCTTTTGGAATTTTTTTTCTTAGTTTGTTTTCTGCTTGTAAAATGGATGTGGCGACTCAAACTAAAGAAAGTAAGATTAAAATTGAAAAAATCTGCGCATTTATTCCAGACCGTTTTAACACTGGTTGCGATGAGTCAAAATTGCAAAAAATCAAAACTGGAAATTACGGGACAATTATAAAAGGAGAAAATGACTGCGAAAATCCTAAAAACGCGTATTTTGAAGTTCGTACGAATGAAAATTATAACGACATTGTAATCAACGCTTATGCAAATAAATCTTTGGCTGACGAAATTTTAGTTTGCAATCTTGAATTCACACGTAAACTTATGCCTTTGAATGCAGACAGAATTGTAAACGATGAACCGCTTTACAAATCGGCAAAAACAATTATTTTTGAAAATTGCAAATTTGTGAATATTCAGCACGAATCTACAAAATTGCGTCTTGTTTTTAGAAATTGCACATTTACAGGAAATGTTTCAAGAGGAAATATTGAGCTTGAAAATTGTCGAATTGAACGAACTCAAAAAGATGCTATGAATCCACTGCGAAATTTCAAAGCAAAAAATGTTTTTGTGCGAGATTTGCTTTTTGAATCAACACAAAGTGGGGCGCACGTAGACGGGGTACAGATTTTTGGTGATAAAAATTTACTTGCAGAAAATGTATTAATAGAAAATTGTCGCTTTGCAATTCCTACATTCCAGTTTCCTGATGGAAATGCTGGTGTAAATGCGGCTTTAATGATGCAACTGGAATACGGAAATGCCGACGGAATTACTTTTAAAGACATTATGATTGATTGTGGCGGCCCTTGGTCTCCTTGCAGAAGTTCCATGCCTAGGGAAGTTCCTCGTGGAGAGGAAGAAGGAGCGCCTTCTCTTTGGCAAAAAAATGTTGTTTTTGAAAATATCTATTATAGTAATCACTACAAACAGTGTTTTCACGGAGATTATTACACTGGAATTATAGAAAAAAATGTAAAACAGCAGGAAACGCTTTATGTTTCATCGATAATTCAAGATAAAAAAGGACGTACCCATTTTATTGTGTCAAATAATTCAAAAGAAGACAGATTTTTTATTGTAAAATGTGAAGGGAAAAACTGGAGTTTTCGTATTCCTGCAATGCCAAAACCTTTAGATGTTTACAAATTGGCAGAATATAGCAATCTAAGTTATAAAGATTTGCCTTTTGATATTGACTGTTCCGTTCCTTATACGATAGAAAAAGTTGAATGTTTTGACGGAGAAACAAAGATTTTAGATTTTAATTTTTAATAAATAGATTGTAAATTATATTTTACTTTTATGTTTTTTTTGTAAATTTTTATTGACTTTACTTTGTGTTAATATTACATTTGTACACATGAAAGAATCAATAAAAAATTTAAGAGAACAACACAATTATTCTCAAAGTTATTTGGCAACTTATCTTGGAATTTCGCGTCAAATGTACATTAAATATGAAGCTGGCGAAGTTGAACCACCAGTTCGCGTAGTTGTGGCATTAGCAAAACTTTATGATGTTTCTTATTCTATTATAATTGATGATGAATTAAATTCTTCTAAAAGTTCTGTTGCTTACAAAATAAATAATCATACAGAAAAAGAAGTTGCCTCGGCAGCAGTTTTGTATTCACAAAATCCATATTCAAGTCGATTAGAAGCTTTATTTTCTGCAATAAAACGTTTGCCTCAAAGTTCCATCGAACCAGTTTTTGCTTTTGTAAAAATGCTTCAATCAGAACAAATTAGTGCAAAGCCAAAAGAAGTAAAATCAAAGAAAGAGTTCTTTAATT
>SUWN01000008.1 GCA_015061465.1 Treponema bryantii
TTTATTTGCCGCTTTTAAGTAATTAATTACTTGTGCTTTATGTGCTTTTGCAATTGTTGAAACAGCTTTTATTTCCAATATAATTTCATTAAAACAAATAAAATCAGCAAAATAATTTTTGTCCAATATCTGTCCTTTATATAGAATAGGTAAAAGTTTTTCACGTTCAAAAGGAATTCCCTGTATCTGAAATTCTCTTTCTAACGCTTCTTGATATACAGGCTCAAGAAAACCACAGCCCAATTCATTATGAACTTCTAAACAAGCATTTAAAATCCTTTTTGTTTCTTCTTCAAACTTCAACATCGGCTTTCCTCTTCCCCAAAGATTTTGCGTTAGCAAAATCCAATCCGTGTGACTTTTCCGTTTCTTTTTCACACGGATTCGAAAAATCTAACGATTTTCCTTTTCTTTATCCTCTCTTCCCCAAAGATTTTGCGTTAGCAAAATCCAATCCGCGTGACCTTTCCTTTTCATTTTCACACGCGGAAAATCTAACGATTTTCCTTTTCTTTATCCCCTCTCCCTCAAAGATTTTGCGTTAGCAAAATCCAATCCGTGTGACTTTCCACCTCATTGATTGTACCACATAATTAATTTTTTTCATATTTTTGATGCTTGTAAACATATAAATTAGATGAAAAAATTCATCAAATTTTGATTAATTCAATCTGATTACAAAATAAAAAAATAAAATTAGAATAAAAATAAATTAATTATTTAAGAGGTATTTTTATGAAAAAAACTTTAAGTATCGCAAGCTTACTTGCAATGATTTTGTCTGTTGCAATTTTTACAAGTTGTTCAGAACCAGAACCTTATACTGGGAAATTTTACAACAGAGCGTAACCTTTTGTGGTCCAAAGGTCGAAGAAATCTACCAGTGGTATGCTGATAACTGTAAAAAAGGTTATTTCGCTTTCAACACAATCGGCCGCTATTCTTCTGAAGACCTTGCTAACGGAGATATAGCTTCCTTCTCTGGTTCTTGTGTAAACGACCAGTACATTCAGATGGTAGAAGGTAAGGGCGAACTTAGAATGGCTAAGTGGATTGCAGGAGACTTCTATACTGCATGGAACCGCGGTCCAATCTTCCTTCCTGTAAACGGACGGCCGCCGCTACATAGACACAGATGATAGCCGAGAATGTACACTGCCTCTGGATGTTCAGATTCCATTGACAAAGGAGCTTGTACATTCGCTTTATACAGAATACTAAAACCGGGATGTTATTCTTGATTATGTGATTGATTATTTGAAATAAAAATTCAACAATAATGTCATTCCGAACTTGTTTCGGAATCTATTCAACTAATATTAAACTTATTGAGGTGGATAAATTGAAAACGACTATTATATTCAAATACAAAAAAATAGTTCTCACATTTTTCTTAATTTTATTTTTCTTTACAAATCTTTTTGCAAAAGAAAGCCAGCTTGCAGGCGACGCAAAAAAAGCTCTTAAAGAATACGCCGGCTATAAAGAACTTATAAATCGTGGTTTTAATTTGAACATGCTGGACAGCATAGAGACATCGGAAGATTTATATAAAGTTCTTGAACCATTTATGATTATTGACGGAAAACCTCTGGACAACACGCTTTCTTTTAATGGATATAACTTTGCCCGTCACAAAACAATTCATTTTGAAAATGTGTATGGAACTATTCAAGAACTCCTGAATAAAGGTTATAAGCCAGACCAGCTTTTTTATTATCCTAGTAAAGGAAAAGAAATTTATCGTGTTGGAAATTTCGTCTGGGAAAAACCAAAAGCAGCAAGCTATCCCTGGGGGGATATCAGTTATTATAACAGACCTTTTATGGGAAAGAAAATTGCCTATTTTTTCCCGGGTGCTTTTACACAATATTATTTTAAGCCATTTATAAAAGATATTTCTAAAAAAGAAGCTATTATTGTTGACCTCCGGTTAAATCAAAACGGCTGGGGAAGCCAGTTATATCAACTTGGAGAATCCTTATGTCAGGCAAATTACAAGGGAAAAATAATTCTTATCATTGACCAGACAACAGGAACAAACTGTGAAAATGATATTAAGTTTAATCTTAAAGATTCATATTATATAAATGGAAGTCAAAAAAAATGTAATTTTGAATGGATTACTCTTGGAGAAAATACCAGCGGAAAAGAAACTTACGTTTCTAATGCAAAATGGAATTATAAAGTTGGTGACCTGCAGTTTAATCCTTTACCTGTAAATGAAAATCAATGGATTGCCTGTCCGGAAGGTGAAGGAGTAATGCCAGATATCTGGGCTGAAGGTGATGAAGATATCAATACTACAATTGAACAACTGACTGGTGAAAATAATTTTGCAGAACTTATTAAAGATGTAAGTGAATGGAGAGCATTTCTTTGCAGCAGCGATAAAGCACTCTGGAACTGGCAATTATCAAAATTACCTAATATTGTAACCAAAATTAAATCTCACGAGGAATATAATAAAACTGTTGCTAAAATCCTGAAACTTCAGATTAACTATTGCCAGTTAATAAATAGAAATCAAAATGAACTATATAATATTGGTAGCTGGTACTTTAAAATACCAGAATGTGCTTCAAAAGCAAAAAATCCAGAAGAATATCTTTCAGCCTACATGAAATACTGGCAAAGCAGAATTAATTGGGTTTCTTTTATTTTAAAAGATTCAAAAAACATGAACTATATCTGGTGGGAAGAGCCGGAATTTTTCAAATCTTTTAAAAACTTTGAACATTATGCAGATTATTTTTCACGGTGGATTGAATTAAGAACCTGGTGGTGTACAATTCTTCGAGATAATAAATATGTTCTTGAAAACAACAGTATTCGGTGCTGGAATGATGCACTCAAAGAAGACATAAAAGAATGGAATGATCCTGAAAAACATCTTGCAGAAATGTCAGCACATCTTAAAGAACTGTCTGACTGGATTGTATATCTTCAACCTCATCCTTACGTTATTCCAAAAGACAGGGGAATGGCAAATCTTTATAGAGCAATGAAAAGAACTTCTGATAAGATTGGAAAAAACTGCTCTGCCATGCCTGAGGATATAGTAAAGCTTCAGAAAACGAATCCGAAGGAATATGTAGAAAAAGTAGTTGCCTATATCAATAGTGTAGCTGACAATGATTTTGAAAAAATCAAAATGGTATTTGATATTGAGCAGGAAATCTTGACTTATGACCATGAAACTTGGCAAAAAAGCTTACAGAAAATTGCAATAGCAAAAAAAGGCGTAGGTGAAGACTATAAACTATACAAAAAGAATCTAAACGAGTTGAGTAAAAAAGTTCCAAAAGATTATCCCGATCAGAGCTGGAAAAATGTTTTGGAATCTGGAACCTGTGTTTGTAATGGTTATGCACAATTGATGCAATATTTTTGTTATAAATTAGGAATAAAATGTGACTGGATAAGTAACCCTGAAGATATGATATTTGCTGAAGGCCATGCATGGAATATTGTAGAAATTAACGGGGAACATTATCATCTTGATGCAACCTGGGGATCATCCTGGCTTTTTATGGAACCGGAAGCTTTCTTAAAAGGCGGCCATTTTCCAAAAGAGCCGGAACAGCAGCTTCTGGAAAAACCAATGACACTTGATGAATACAAAAAGCTAAAAAACTATAAGGGAAATAAAAGTTAGAAATATGGTTATTGTAAATTATGATAAAAAATGGCCGGATGATTTTTTGAAGATAAAAGACCAGTTGCAAAAGGTGCTTACTGTGCATTGTAAAGTGCAGCATGTCGGCAGTACTTCAATTCCCGGAATGAAAGCAAAACCGATTATTGATGTTGATGTGGGACTTGAAAACTGGGGTAATTTTGAAAAGGTAAAAAAGGCGCTTGCGTCAATCGGTTATGAGCATGAAGGCGATAAGGGAATCACGGGGCGTGAAGCTTTTTGGCACTGTGAAAGTTCAGTGATTGCAGCCTGATGAGTCTTTTTAGCGATATCGATACCAACAAAGACTTTAATATACGAGGAGAATTATCAATGAAAAAAACTAATATCTACAATCCTATTACTTTCCATGGCTGTGGCATTTTCATTTGCTGCACCAAAAAAAGGAAAAGAAGCAGGAACTAAACTTGACCCAAAAAATAAATTTGCCATTGAAGGAGTTGCAATAGATTCTATTACATGGGCAGAGGCAACAGTTTCAAAAAAAGGTGAAATTCTTTGGAGCAGAACAAAAGAAGGAGACTGGCACGACACTGGCTGGGATTTAAGAGGCATTGATTTAAGCAACTATGCAGGCATTCGTTTTGAATTAGCACCAAAACAAGATATAGAAAATAACAGAATAATGCTTACAAATCCCGCAAGCATAGGTTCTGGGATATTCGAATATGCAGAAGACAGTGTTTGTTACGTTTTCTTTAATGGTGTTGGAAACAGCTGGGGAGACATGAAAAACCCAGATCCTACAGAAGGATATGAAATTAAAATTGGAAACGCATCTCCAAAAACAATAAGCAAAACTGTATTTAAAAGCATTACATTACTTACAAAAGAAGATGTACCAGATACTTCTAACTTAGATGTTTTAGGAACCAAATTTGGTTCTTATACATATAAAAGTTATGCTATTGGTAATGAAATTCAATGGGTTAAAGGTGGTGAATATGGTTGGAACTTTAGTGGAGTTGATCTTTCTGAATATAATAAAGTTCGTATAGAACTAGAAAGTAATACTTCTAAAGATGTAAATTTATGTTTCCGTGATCCTAACCACAGCAATGCCCATTGGTTCCGCTTTACAGAATCAAATGTTTTTGAAGCTAACTTAACTGGTGAAGGTAATGCTTGGAAAGATGAAAATGCACAACCATTAGATAAATCTAAAGGAATTAAAATTTTTCTAAATAATTTGGACGAAAAAAAAGGGAAAACTGTTGTAAAAAGCATACAATTCTTAAAAGATAATAAAATTAATAATGAAAATCTACAATTGTTAGATGTTCCATTAAAATCATTTTGGGATTGTTTTTTACTAGATAATGGGGAAATTCAATGGACAAAAGATTACGGAACTGTTGGATGGAACCTTCAAGACACAGATTTATCTGCTTACAAAAAAGTGCGTATTGAAACAGAAGGTACAGATGTTTGGATTCGTCAAAAATTGTCAAATGGAGCAGAAGCACATTATTGGGCTAATCATGCAATAAAACCTGGATTATTTGAAGTAAATCTGGATTGTTCTAATGCAAGTAAGTTTGAAAATGGAGAATTTACACCAGGTCTTACTACAAATGAACTTCATATTGTTAGTTATAAAATAAAAAAAGGCGATAAAACAGTTGTAAAATCTGTTACGTTACTTTCTTCAGATACAGAAAAAGAACAACCTGCAAATATTATGCTTAATGATTCAAAACTTGGTTCTGCAAGACTGAGCGCTTGGCTCGATGATGATTTTTCTATCAATTGGAATAAAGCAAATTATGCAAAATGTGGATGGAAATTTGAAAAACTTGAAGGAGATATTTTAGAAATAAAAGTATCTTCAACAGATGTTCCTTTACGTTTAAGAATTCGCGAAAATGCAAACAATAACGAAGCTTCTTGGGCTGATGATGGGACACATGTTTTCCGCATTGAACTTAAAACAAAATATCAACTTTGGGGAAAAAGCAGCAAAAAACCTGCTGAATGGACAAAAAGCACAAAAGCATTTGATTTTTCACAAGGCGGCGAAATTGTTTTAGAACCTTACAACGGAGTCTTTAAGGAAGGCAAAAAAACTGTTGTAGAATCTATTAGCATAAAATAAGTTTGAATTTTGTCATTGTCGGACATGAAAAAGATTGTCGTATAAGATCCTCGTGTCAAGCACGAGGATGACAATGACAACAAAACTATCATCCTCGTGTAAGATTTTTTCTCTACTTTTTTCTATTTTCTTACAACAAACATTCCTTTTTTTTCAATTTTTTTATATTTTTGATGTTATAATTAAACTGCGTCACCGATTGGAGCCACGCGTAGCGGCCACCTTGTGAGTTTGCTTGCAAACGAAAGCAAGCGTTCAGCGCAGCTTACAAGGGGCTGAGGGTTACCGAATGGCGAAATGAGGGGTTTTTGCAAAATTGAGTTTACGAAATTTTGCAAAAAGGCGCCCGTAAAAATATAAAAAAGGAAGTCTATATGATTAAATTCAATGAACAAACAAAAATTTTTCACTTGCAAACACCTAATTCATCTTACCAAATTTTGATTTCTCACAAGGGACACATTTCTCACGTTTATTACGGAACAAAAATTGGGGATGATGATTTGTCGTATTTGACTCGCCAAATGGAGTACGGTTTTAGCAACCAAGAAATTTTTAGAGAAAAGCATTCTCTTTTGGATTTTTTGCCAATGGAATATCCAACTGATGGGATTGGAGATTTTAGAGAGTCGGCGCTGGCAATTTCTGACGCAGAAAATCACAATGGCGTTGAATTAATTTATAAAAATCACAAAATAATAGAAGAAACTGTTCAAATTCCGGGGCTTCCTTGCGTTTTTGCAGAAAATTCTAAATGCCAAACTTTAGTAATTACAACTGAAGATGCAGTTTTAAATGTGGAAGTTGATTTATATTATTCTGTTTTTGATGATTGTGATGCTATTGTTCGTTGGGCAAAAATTAAAAATAACAGTAGCAAAACAATTTTTGTAAACAAAGCACTTTCTGCGGCTTTTGATATGGACGATAACAATTTTGATATGATTACTTTGCACGGTTCTTGGGCTCGTGAACGTCACATTGACCGTCGGCCAATTCACATGGGAAAACAAGGGGTTGTTTCTAAACGCGGCGAAACAAGCCATCAGGAACATCCATTTTTGGCAATTTTAGATAAAACTGCTACAGAAAATGCGGGCAACGTTTACGGCGTAAATTTTATTTACAGTGGAAACTTTGTGGCAGAAGTTCAAAAAAATCAGTTTGATTCTCTTCGCGTAACAATGGGAATTAATCCAGAAAACTTTAGCTGGAAATTGAATTCTGGGGATGCTTTTGAAACTCCTCAGGCTGTTTTAGTTTTTTCTGATAAGGGATTAAACGGCATGAGCCACGCTTTCCACGATTTGTACAGGGAACATTTAATTCGCTCGCCATTTAAGGCAAAACCTCGCCCAATTTTAATTAACAACTGGGAAGCAACTTATTTTAATTTTAATACAGAAAAACTTTTAGAAATTGCGCGTCAGTCTAAAAAAGACGGAATTGAAATGCTTGTTATGGACGACGGTTGGTTTGGAAAACGTAACAATGACGATTGCAGCCTTGGAGATTGGGTTGTAAATGAAGAAAAAATCAACGGGGGATTAAAAAATCTTGTTGAGCAAGTTAATAAAATCGGTTTGAAATTTGGAATTTGGTTTGAACCAGAAATGATTTCTCCGGACAGCGACGTTTTCCGCTCTCATCCTGATTGGGCAATTCAGATTCCTGGTCGTGTACCTGGAATGAGCAGACAACAACTTGTTCTTGATATTGTAAATCCAGAGGCAAGAAATTTTGCTTATGAATCTGTTGCAAAAATCTTAAAAAGCGCAAATATTGAATATGTAAAATGGGATATGAATCGCCAACTTTCTGATATTGGAACACCATGTTTGCCAGCCGACCAATTGGGCGAATATTTCCACAGATACGTTTTGGCAGTTTATGAAATGCAAGAAAGATTGATTACAGACTTCCCTAACCTTTTGCTAGAAAACTGTTCTGGTGGTGGTGCTCGTTTTGACCCAGGAATGTTGTATTACAGTCCTCAAATTTGGTGTAGCGATGACACAGACGCAATTGAACGTTTGAGCATTCAGGAAGGAACTGCATTAATGTATCCACTTTCTAGTATGGGCGCTCACGTTTCTGTTTGTCCAAACCATGCAGTTGGTCGCGTAACTCCATTTAAAACTCGCGGTCACGTTGCTTTAAGTGGAACTTTTGGCTACGAGCTTGATATTACAAAACTTAGTGATGATGAACATTCGCAAGTTCAAAAACAAGTTCAAAATTACAAAGATTACAGCCACATTGTTAGAGACGGTGATTATTACAGAATTGCTTCTTACAGAGAAAACAATGAATTTGATTGTTGGGCTTCAATTACAAAAGATAAAAAACAAGCATTAGTAACTTTTGTTCAAGTTTTGAATCATCCAAATTACAAAAGTCGCTTTGTAAAAATTCCAGGCCTTAATCCAGACAAAAAATACAAAGCAACTTATGTAGACGAAGACCAAACACAAAATCCTCCAGTTATTTTGCAAGGTTCAACATTGCAAAACGCCGGCATAAAAATTGCCCGCCCATGGGGAGATTTTGGCAGCGTGTTGATTTACATAGAAATGATGAATTAAGAAATTAGAATTAAGAATGAAACGGAATGTAATTCTTCATTCTTAATTCTTAATTCTAAATTGATTTAAGGAATTCCAAAATCAATTTGTTTGTATCTATTCCATTTATTTGTTCAGTTGGCCACGAATGATTGCCTTCATCTACAAGTAAATGGAATATTTTTTTGTCAGAAGAATTACTTTTGTATTTTGTTAATGTTGAACTTGCAATTTTCACATCTTCTTTTATTTCCAAACCATTTGCCTGAACATAATATTCAATTACATCTTCAATTGCAGGATCAATTGCATTGGCAGCAGAATTATCAATTTTTTTGGGAATAACGTTATCTTTTTGCCCAGTAATTTGAAAAACATTTATGTTGCATTTTTCTGTTTTATTTTCCCACACATATTTTGGCATTTTTCCAGCAACACTCACAACACCAGCAAAAACATCACTTGCTTCAAGGGCAAGTCTATGTGTCATAAAAGCGCCATTACTAAAACCAATTACAAAAACCTTTTCTTTACTTGTGTTATAATTTGTTTGAAAATATTCAACAACAGAAACTAAAAATCCAACATCATCATTATTATTATGACCTAAACCAGAGTTCCATTCAGGAAGAGACGTTCTAACTTTTGGATTTTTGGAACCACTCACCCAAGCAACTGTATAACCCTGCAAAGTTGCAGCTTTTTCAAAACCAGTTGTAGACCTAAAACTACTTGCACTGTTTCCGTATCCGTGCAACATAATTATTAAAGGAGAATTTTCCACAACTTCCGGAAAATCCACAATAATTTTGTGCTCAAGTCCTTGGTAAACGCAAGAAAATTCAGCATCATTAATATGAATTATTTTTTCCAACTTTTTCTTACAACTAATATTACAAAAAGAAAAAACACAAATTAAAAAAATAAAATGTATTATAGTTTTTTTCATAGAATAAAGAATCTCCTTGCATGAAAATTATAACATGTTTTACGTTATTATTTTACAACTCAACTTCAAAAACTACACAAAATGTGTAAATTTTTGATATATTTATACAAAGAGGTACACAAAATGAAGAAATTCATATTTATTTTGATTTTTGCAATTTCTACAACATTTTCTTTTGCGTTAGAAATTGGCGACAAAGCACCAAACTTTAAAGTTCAACTTTCAGATGGAAAACAAGTTTCTCTTTCTGATTACAAAGGCAAATATCTTTTTTTACATTTTTGGGCAACTTGGTGCGGGCCTTGCCGAAAAGAACTTCCAGAATTGCAACAGTTTTATCAAAGTCTTTCACCTTCATCAAACATTCAGTTTTTAGCAATTTGCATTTCTGACAGCAAAAAAAACATGGATTCTTTTATGAGCAAAAATAAATTCACTTTTCCAACAGCCCTTGATGAATCAGGATTTTTAGTTGCACTTCCATACGACGTCCAAGCAATTCCGGTTTCAATTATCATAAATCCTGAAGGAAAAATCGAAAAACAAGTGATTGGAATGATGAGCCCAAAAGCCTTGCAAAATTTTGTAAAAGATTATGTTAACTAAAAAACAAATTATTTTAATCATCAGTTCAGTTTTTCTCATTGCCATAGGATTTTTTCTAAAAGATAATTTAATTATTTTTAGAAAAGCAATTTTTATCTGCATGGAGTGCATTGGAATTGGATAATCACAAAATCATAAAACACAGAAAATTAATTCAATTTTTATCACTCCTCATTTACAATGCCGATGTTAAAAACTGGTTTACAGGAAACATTTCTCGTTCGCCATTAAAAAACGTTTGCGTTCCAGGCTTAAATTGTTATTCCTGCCCTGGAGCAATTTCTTCGTGCCCGCTTGGTGCAATTCAAAACACTTTAGCGTCCGGAAAAGCTCCAATTTTAATTACAGGATTACTTTTACTTTTTGGAACACTTTTTGGCCGCGCAATCTGTGCTTTTTTGTGCCCAGTAGGTTTTATTCAAGAACTAATTTATAAAATTCCTTCACCCAAAATCCCAAAAACAAAAAAAATAGAAACAATTTCGCAAAAACTTCAAAAAACAAAATACATCGTTTTAGTTCTTACCCTCGCCCTTCCATTACTTTTTTATTTTATAAACGGTTTTGCGTCCCCATATTTTTGCCAATTCATCTGCCCAGCCGGAACAATACAAGCAGGATGGCCCTTAGTTTTATTACAAAAAGGACTTTCTGAATCAATCGGATTTTTATTCAAATGGAAAACCACAATCGCAATTTTATTTATTCTTTGGTCAGTTTTCAGTTTCCGCCCATTTTGCAAATATTTTTGCCCACTAGGCGCAATCTATTCATTTTTCAACAAAACAGCCATCTTCGGCATAAAAATTGATTCCCAAAAATGCACAAACTGCCAAAAATGCACAAAAGATTGCAAAATGAACCCAACTTCCGTAAATTCCACAGAATGCATCCGCTGCGGAAAATGCATCTCAAAGTGTGATTTTGGCGCTCTTAATTCCTAATTCCTAACTCTGAATTCCGAATTCTGAATTCTGAATTTCCTTCACCTTTTTATAAGAAAACCCTGCATTTATCATGGCTGCAATTAATTTTTCATCACGTTTTCCGCGTTTATAAAATTTTTCGTAGGCTTTCTTACAGATTTCATCTTCATCATTTACCATAAAAAATTCATCTACAGCGTCTTTTGCAATATCTTTGCTAATTCCACGAGCTTGTAATTCTGCCATTAATTTTGTTCTACCTTCAAAGTGATTAATTTTTCTTGCATTTAGCCAGGCTGTAGCAAAACGTCTATCACTCAAATGATTAATTTTTTCTAGATAATCCAGACAAATATTTATGTAAGTTTTTTCAAAACCTCTATCTAAAAGTTTTTGCGTCAATTTAAATCTACATTGTTCACTTCTTGCCAAAAATTCTACTGCTTTAAATTCTACAGCACAAATCAAACCTGCATCCAATAATTCTTCGCTTTCTTCCGCTGTAAATTCTGCACCTACAAAAATATTTTCCAACAAAACTTCTTTTAGATATTCATCCCTAATAAAAAAAACTGAATTATCATCACTTGTAATTTTATACATCCCTTGAATACTCAAAGGTTCAACTTGCTGAATAATCATTTTTCCTCCCCAATAATTTTCAAAATTGAATTTTTCGCAAAAAAAAATGCGACAGTTACAAAAACTATCGCATTCTTTAGACTCAAACTTAAGCAGCCAAATAAAATTGACTAACGTTTTGAGAACTGGAATCTTCTACGAGCACCGCGTTGTCCGTATTTTTTACGTTCAACCATACGAGAGTCACGTGTAAGATATCCGTTAGCTTTAAGAGATGTACGAGCATCTGGATCAATTTGTACTAATGCACGTGAAATTCCATGCAAACAAGCTGCAGCTTGACCATTCAAACCACCACCTGTTACGTTGATTAAGATGTCATATTTTGTTCCCATTGATGTTACTAACAATGGTTGGTTAACAACTTGAACTTGTTCTGGTGTTACAAAGTAATCTTTTACATCTTTACCGTTTACAACAACTTTTCCAGAACCTTCGCGAACAAATACACGAGCTACAGCTGTTTTTCTTCTTCCTGTACCAATAGCAATATTTCTTACCATCATTCAACTCCTAATTAAAGTTCAATAGCTATAGGATTCTGTCCAGCATGTGGATGTTCAGAACCAGCATAGATTTTTACATTGTCCATTAAAGCACGTCCAAGACGTCCATGTGGAAGCATGCCAGCAATAGCTAAACGAAGTGGATCAGTTGGATGGCGACCGATTAATGTTTCAAAAGATTGAGCTTTAAGACCACCTACAAATCCTGTGTAGTGATAATAAATTTTCTTTTGTTCTTTTCCACCAGATACAGCAACTTTGTCTGCATTGATGATTACTACATAATCACCCATGTTCTGATTTTTTGCATATGTAACTTTGTTTTTACCGCGAAGAATAGCGGCTACTTTTGCAGCAACACGTCCGAGTGGTTTTCCTGCTGCGTCAATTACGTACCAAGCGCGTGGCTGTTCGTATTCTTTAACGAAAATCGTATTCATGATATACCTTACTATTAAAAAAGTTTATCTGCGTTCATAAAACTTTGCATCTGAATTATAAACACAAGGATTCAAGATGAGCAGTCCTAAATCCAATACGGGGTAAATAACTATACTATTTTTTTGTATGATTGGTCAATAGTTTGTTTTTAGTTTTACTCTTCAATTTTTGTTGATTCTTCTTTTTTTGCTTCTTTTTTATCTTTAATATCTGCTGCTCCAATGAACAAACAAATCAATCCGATAAATGCAGCAAAAACTGGTGCACATCCTTTTAAGAAAGCAATAACATCAGCTCCCCAATTCAATGGAAAACATGGAAGAACAGCAAAAACTGTAAATGCAATAAAAATAATTCCTAAAATAATTGAAATCATATTTCCTCACTTGAAAGCAAAAACCTCGACATTTTGGCAAACTTTCTGCTTGTTTTTCATTTATTTCTTCATTTAGGATAATACAAATATACAAAAAATTCAATTTGATGATTTTATAATCACAACTACAAGCTTATCATCCTTTAATTGAAACACACGTGCATAAGTGGTATAATCTTTGCATTATGAAAAGAATTGCCATTGTTACAGGAGCAAGTTCTGGTCTTGGGAAAGAATTTGCAAAACAGATTTCTGGATTTTGTGATTTAGACGAAATTTGGATTATCGCACGTAGAAAAGAAAAATTGGACGAATTAGCAAAAGAGATTAATTCATCTAAAAATTTTGATATTGTAAAACCAATTCAACTAGATTTATCCAAAAAGGAAAATCTTTACGAATTTCAAAAACTTTTACAAGAAGAATCGCTAAAACTTCATTCCATAGAAAGCAAACTTGAAGTTGCAATTTTGATTAATAATGCAGGTTTTGGAACTTACGGTCCTTTTGAAGAAACTCCATTAGAAAAAGAAATTGAAATGGTAGATTTAAACTGTACCGCGCTCACTGCTCTTTGTGGTTACGTAATTCCGTACATGAATAAAGGCGGATTAATCATCAATACAGCAAGTTTGGCAGCTGTTCTTCCACTTGGCAATTTTGCAGTTTACGGTGCCACAAAATCATTTGTTTTAAGTTTATCTATAGCATTAAAAGCTGAATTAAAAGACAAAGGAATTAAAGTTTGTGCATTATGTCCAGGACCTGTAAGCACAGAATTTGCGAACGTTGCATCAAATGGCGCTCGCGAAGAAGTAAAAAACGGACTTGATGCTGGCAAAGTTGTTGCCCACTGTCTAAAAAAAGCTTTAAATGACAAAGGAATGGCAATTATGGCATTCAAATGGAAATTCAAAGCGTTTGCAAGTAGATTTGTTGGTAGATATTTTGGAGCAAGATTCATGTATAAATTTTGCAAACGTCCTTACAAACACGAAGAAAAAACTGAAGAAACAGTTGATTTATCTGATTTTATTTAATTGGAGATTTTATGATAACAAGCGCGCTTTTTACAGATTTTTATGAATTAACAATGGCACAAGGTTATTGGAAAGAAAACATGGATCAAAAAGTTGTTTTTGATATGTTTTTTAGAAAGAATCCATTTAATGGCGGTTTTTCCGTTCTTGCCGGAAATGAAACATTAATCGATATTTTGACAGAATTTAAATTCAGCAAAGATGATATAGATTATTTACGTGAACAAAAGATTTTTGAAGAAGGATTTTTGGAATATTTAAGTAATTTTAAATTTTCTGGTGATTTATACACAATGGACGAAGGAACTGTTATTTTTCCACAAGAACCAATTGTTCGCATTCATGCAAATTTGATTGAAGCACAAATCATCGAAGGTCTTTTATTAAATCACATCAACTTCCAAAGTTTAATCGCAACAAAAACAGCAAGAGTTTGGATTGCAAGCAAAAAAGCGCCTATCATGGAATTTGGTTTAAGAAGAGCACAAGGTCCAGATGGTGCAATGAGCGCAACTCGTGCTGCATACATTGGTGGTTCAGCAGGAACTTCAAACACACTCGGCGGAAAATTATACGGAATTCCAGTTATGGGAACAATGGCACACGCTTGGATTATGTCACATCCTTCTGAATTAGACGCTTTTAGAGAATACGCAAAAATCTATCCACAAAATTCAGTTTTCTTAATTGATACTTACGACACACTAAAAAGCGGAATTAAAAACGCAATCATCGTAGGAAAAGAATTGCAAGAAAAAGGTTATAATTTTGGCGTTCGTTTGGATTCTGGAGATATTTCATATTTATCACGCAAAGTTAGAAAAGAATTAGACAACGCTGGTTGTAAAGATGCAAAGATTTCTGTTTCAAATGAATTAACTGAAGAAATCATCACAACTCTTGTTGCAAATAACGCGCCAATTAATAGCTGGGGAGTTGGAACTCACATGGTAACTGGCGGTAACGAATCATCATTTACTGGCGTTTACAAACTTGCTGCTCGTCACGACAAACAAACTGACCAAATGGTTCCTGCAATGAAATTCAGTGACAATCCTGCAAAAACAACAAACCCTGGAATTAAAAACGTTTATCGCCTTTATGACGAAAACGGTTTTGCTTGTGCAGATATTCTTGCTTTAGAAGATGAAGAAATTTTACCAAACAAAGAATATAGATTCCATCATCCAATGGTTGATTACAGACAATTTTCTTTTACACCAAGCAAAGTTGAACCTTTACTAAAAAAACGCTTGGAAAACGGCAAAAGAACTTCACCTCGTTTGCCAGAAAGCGAACAATTAAAAATCAGCCGTAACAACATGATGTCACAACTAGACACATTTGACGAATCTTACAAACGAATTTTAAATCCTCATATTTACAAAGTTTCTATCACAGAAAATTTAAAGGATTTAAAATTAGACTTTATCAACAAAAATATAAAATAATTTACAAAAGATATTCTGGTTTTATATTTTTCATAGAATTGAATAAGCGGCGGCGAGTATTTTCGTCGCCGTTTGTTATTAACTCCACTTTTTTGCGAGCTTCTTTTCTAAAAGAATTATCTTGATAATTACAAGTACATGTAAATCCTGCGTAACCTTCTTCTGTTGCGTGTTCAATTATTTTTTCTTCTGCAACATAACAAAGCGGCCTGATTATTGTAATTGGATATTTTTTGTATTTTAGAGAAGGCGGAATTGCGGCTATTTCACCTTTGTGTAGCATATTCATAAAAAGCGTTTCCAAAATATCATCCATATGATGACCTAACGCAATTTTATTAAAACCATTGTCTAACGCATAATTCAATAATTCTGTTCGGCGCTGAGTTGTACACCACCAGCAATTCATTTTGTGGCCATCTTTTAGTCTTCCGATTATATCAACGTCAATTTTTTCAAAAGGGACGTTCCATTCTTCAAAAAGTTTTAGAATATTTGGCGGAAAAGGTGGCGCAAAATCACTTTGGATAAATAATGCTTTGTAGGAAAAATTACAATTTGGTCTAAGACTTCGTTTAGCAAAATACTCAATCAGGGCGGTGGAATCTTTTCCACCAGAAGCCCCAATCAAGATTTTATCTCCATCTTCTATTAAATTGTAATCAAAAATTGCTTTATCAATGTAAGAAGAGATTTTTACTTTTTTTTTCATTAAATATTTGTCCGTTCAATCATTTTATAATACTCACCTTTAAGAGCCATAAGTTCATCATGATTTCCTCTTTCTTCAATAACACCATGATTAACATAAAAGATTATATCGGCATTTCTGATTGTAGACAATCTGTGAGCAATAATGAATGAAGTACGGTGCTTTAGTAATTCATCAAGTCCTTTTTGCAAAGCTTTTTCAGTTTGTGTATCAACGGATGATGTTGCTTCGTCCAAAATTAAAATTCTTGGGTCAGAAAGCAATACACGTGCAAAACTAATAAGTTGCTTTTGTCCTGCTGACAATCCACCGCCGTTTGCAGACAATTGTGTATTATATCCATCTGGGAACGCAGAAATAAATTCGTGAGCTTGAACTGCTTTTGCAGCATTCATACATTCTTCGTCAGTTGCATCAAGACGACCGTAACGAATATTATCAATAATTGAACCTGTAAACAAGAAACTATCTTGCAACATTACACCAACTTGCTGACGAATAGATTTTATTGTTAAATCGTTTATATCTAGTCCATCTATCATGATTTTTCCTTCATCAGGATTATAAAAACGTGATAATAGATTTACGATAGTTGTTTTTCCTGCCCCTGTTGGTCCAACAATAGCAACTCTCATTCCTGGCGTAATTACAAAATCCACGTTCTTTAAAATTGGATTACCTGGTTCGTAAGAGAAATTAACTTTATCAAAAGTAACATGTCCACGAATTGGAGGTAAATCTTTTGCGCCTGGTTTATCTGTAATATCTTCTGGTTCATCCAAAAGTTCAAAGATTCGTTCGATGTACGCACCAGTTGTTACCATTGAATTGTAGAAGTTCCCAAGGTTTTGAATTGGGTTCCAGAATCTCCAAATATAACCTGCAAATGCAACCAAAGTACCAATAGAAACAGTAGTTCCCAACCAACTAATTCCTGCTAAATAAACAAGAGATACACCGATTGTAGAAAGGTTATCAATTAATGGCCACATAATATTATTGATATTTACAGCGCGCATCCAAGTTTTTTTCCAATTATCACAAAGGCCATTAAAAATATTCTGATTTACTTTTTCTCTAGAAAAAGACTGTGTAATTTTCATACCATTCAAACTTTCGCTCAAATATGCGTTTAAGTTTGATTGTTTATAACTAACTTGTTTCCATGCTTCATGCTGTTTTTTCTTAAGAGAAATCAAAGTAATAAACAAGAATGGTAAAACTGCCATACAAACAAGAGTTAGTTTTGCATCAATTGCAAACATAAAACACAAAATTACAACAATATTGAATAAATCACTTATAAGCTGAATAATTCCGTTTGAAAGCAAATCTGAAAGTGAGTTCACATAGTTTACAACGCGAACAAGAATTTTTCCGTGTGGACGTGAGTCAAAATATGTAAATGGCAGTGCTTGCAATTTTGTAAAAACATCTTTACGAATAGCAACAATAATTTTTTGCGCTACACGTGTCATAATTTTTAATTTTGCTGCTAACAAAAGCCAAACAATTACTGTACCAACAAGAAGCAAAACAGAAATCACAACAAGCATATGAATGTCTTTACTTGGCATTGCTTCGTCGATTGCTTTCTTTGTTAAATAAGGGCTTATTAAAGAAACAAACGATGCTAAAAGCATAATTATACAAGACAAAAACATTTGCCATTTATATGGTTTTATCCATTTAAAAAGACGCATTACAATATGAGGATTAAATCTTTCTTCTATTTGTTCATCAACATCAAACTTATTCCTTGCCATTTTGATCCTTCCATACTTGATTATAATATCCGTTACCCTCAACAAGTTCTTTGTGAGTTCCCTGTTCTACGATTTCACCGTTTTGAATAACAAGAACTAAATCTGCATTTTCAAAAGATGAAACTCTATGACTAATAATAAATGTTGTATGACCTTCTGACTGAGTTTTAATTGATTCTCTGATTTTTTCTTCAGTTTCAATATCAACCGCACTAGTTGTATCATCCAAAATCATAACTTTTGGATTTGCCAAGAAAAGACGAGCCAAAGCAATTCTTTGTTTTTGACCACCAGACAAACCTACCCCGCGTTCTCCAACGATTGTGTCGTAACCGTCAGTCAAATCAGCAATAAAATCTTTTACGCGAGCTAATTCACTTGCAGCTTCTACATCTTCAAAAGACGCTTCTGGAACGCCGAATGCGATATTTCCTTCTACAGTGTCAGAGAAAAGAAAAACTTCCTGCATTGTAATTCCGATATTTTGGCGAAGATATTGCAAATCGTAATTTTTTACATCAACTCCATCTAAAAGAACTGAACCTTCCACAGTATCATAATAACGACACATAAGTTTTGCGATTGTAGATTTTCCACTTCCTGTAGGTCCCAAAATTCCAACAGTCATTCCCGGTTTGATTTTAAAACTCACATTTTTTAAAACAGGAGTTTCGTTATAAGCAAAACTTACATTGCGAAATTCAATTTCACCTTTTACTTTTGGAGCGCGTTCATCATCTTTGCAAATTGGATTTTCGCAATTTTTAATAGAAGGTTTTGTACAATAAAGTTCATAAAGTCTGTCTGCCGAAGCTGAAAAACGCTGAACGTTATCTACCAAGTGACCAAACATATTAATTGGCTGTGTAAACGCCCACATCAAACCGTTGAAAGTAACTAATTGCCCAATTGTCATTTCACCTTTAATTACTAAATAACCACCGAACAAAATTAAAATAACAGGCAACAATCCACACAACGCTTCTATAACAGGTGTGTATTTAATTCTGATGTCAGCATTTTCAACCGCTTTATTTTTATATTCTTCGTTTTCTTTATCAAAACGTTCAATTTCAAAATTTTCACGAACAAAAGCTTTTACAACTCTGTTTCCAGAAATGTTTTCACCAACACGTGTATTCAAAACAGCAAATTGGTCACGAACTTTCATGTGAGCTGGTTTAATCTGAACTTTAAATTTTTGAACAAGAAAAATAATAAATGGCGCAATTACAAGAAAAGCAAGTGTAAGCTTCCAGTTGATTGACGAAAGAACCAAAATTGAAAAAACATAAATCAAAACGTTTTCTACAATTTGATACATAACCCAAGCAACAAAGTGTCTTACAGCGTCCAAGTCACTTGTCAAAAGAGTCATTACGTTTCCGGATGGAGATTTGTCATACCAAGGAAAATCCAAAGTTTGAATATGAGCATACAAATCCTGGCGCATAGCACGAATAACATTTTGCGAACTATGTTCAAACATCAATTGGTAAAGGTATCTAAAAACAGATTTAGTTACGGTACACAAAACCATTATCAAGATTAATTTTACAAGGCGATTATGTTCACCATTGCGAATAACCTTGTCAACAATTTGTCCTGTTACAAGCGGATTTATCATATTTAACGCTGCAACAATAACACTCAAACTAAGTCCAAAAAACATCCAAAAGCGATATTTTCTGACATACGACCATACCCACTTAAACACACAACCCTCCTAGGTTTGCACTAGCAAATTCGTCCGGTTAAGACACGCTTTGCTAAAAGCCTTGCCTCACCTTTGTTTCGCTTCTTCCGACATCATAGAACCGAAAGAAAAAAAAATGATTAAAAAACTCAGGGCCTTTAATCATTTTTACTTCAAAAGAATTCACATTTTTCTGTTTTCAAGTCTAGCATTATTTCAATTTGTATGATATAAGAGAAAATATGTAAAAATTGTACAAATCTCTAAAAGAAAATTTTATTTTTTAGAGATTTCAATCTCTTTTAGAGGACTTTATTATGGATATTGATTTATTTGAATATAGCGATATTTTGAATGCACCATTTCAAGCTTTCAACGGAAGTTGGGAAGTAACAAACACACACTGGCATTATTTTACAGAAATTCTTTATTTAAAAGAAGGTGAACTCGAAGCCGAAGTTTTAGGCACAAAGTATTATTTAAAACCCGGTGATTTAATCATTTTCCATCCAAAACAAATTCACGCTTTTAGAAATGCACAAAAAAAAGAAAATCTAGAATTAATCAAAGACTCAAAATATCCAGTTTTAAAAAGCAAAAACCAAAAAGAAAACGACTTAGCATTTACAATCTTAAAATATCACGAAACAATCATTTCCAACATAAATCAAGGAACTAGCCATTTATCAAATGTAATGAATCTTGCCGCTACAAATCCAAATATTTCACCATTAATCACAAGCGAGCAACTTGGCAACTTCCCAATCAAAACATATATAGAAGATTGTTTAGAAGAAGTAAAAACATGGAACTTTGGCTTTGACGTAAAAGTTTCATCATACTTAAATTTAATTTTAACAAAAATAATCCGCATTTGGCTCAAACAAGGATTAAATCCATACGACGCAGCAAAAATTGATAACTTCAGCAACAAACAATTTTCTGTACTTGAATACATCGACCAACATTCATCAGAAAATATTAGCGTAGAAGATTTGGCAGATAAATGTGGAATGTGCTACTCAAATTTTGCAAAACAATTCAAAGCTCAATTCGGACGCACTTGCAAAGAATACATTGAATTTATAAGAATTTGTAAAGCAGATACATTGTTACTTTACACAGACAAAACACTAGATTACATCAGCCAAGAAACAGGTTTTACAGATTCCAGCCACTTTATACGCACTTACAAAAAAATAAAAGGCGTAACTCCAAAACAAAGACGCATGGCAAAAAAATAGAAAGAATCTATACAGTTCTTGTCGGACACCATGTCATTGTCGGCTTACACTGTCATTGTTGGACTCCCGTGTCATTGTCGGGCTTGATCCGACAACCTCTAAAAAAAAGGGCCACCTAAAATCTTTTACAGAAATTAGATGACCCAAACAAAAAAGGTGACAAATGTTTTGTTACAAAGTTATTTATTGAGCTTTATAAATCTCATTTGTAAGATTAACAATTTTATCAATGTTTAAGTTCTTACAATCAGAAATATATGCATCCCAATCCTTATTTATATCTTTTTGACCAGTAACAAATTTGAGTGTCCAAGCATTAATATTGTCGATTAAAGGAACAGCCCAAAGGTTCAATTGTTCTCTTTGATCTTCAGTTGGTTTTGCTTTTGGATCAACTTTTGCTACAGTCTTATATTTTCCGTAACGTGCATACAAATCCTGAACATCTGGAGTAAAGTTATCTGTAGATTCAGCTGTTGAGTGACCATAGAAGTAGTTACCACAAGCATAACCCCATTTAAGACGAATATCAGTATCAGTATCAGCACCGCCAATTCCTAAACCACCACATTTATATCCTGGAAGAAGTTGTTTAACTTTCATACCATTTACATCAGCATATTGCCATGTTTTTCCTTCAGGGCCCCATTTTGTTAATGTATAAGCTTCTTTAGAATAGAACATCCAGTCTACAAAGCGAAGCATTTTGATAAATTCAGCTTCACCAAGTTCATCAAGTGCTTTCTGAGAAATCATAACACCACATTCAAGACGTGAAGTTTCAGCAAGATTTTTTGTTGTTCCAGATGGATAAGCTGTTACATAAACTTTTGCATCATCACCAACAATCTTTTTAACTGAAGCAATATCGTTAGACATAGAACTTCTGTTTGTAGATTTGATTACAGTTTTACCATTGTAGAATTTGTTGTTTGCAACATCATCAGCTTGTGTAAATGTTTCTGGATCCAAAAGACCATCTTTTACAAAACTGTTAGCAACAGAAATAAGTTTTTTGTAATCTTCACTTACACTAGAAGAATAGAATTCATTTTTGTTGTAATCAAATTTGATACCACCGTTAGAACCTTCCATAGCCCAACCAGAAATAACGTTGTAAGAAGCTCCCATTAATTTAAGAAGGTTACCACCAGTTCCTTTACCAGATTCACCACACCAAAGGTCAGACCAAATGTAGTCAGATTCAGAAATCATACCTTGGCTAACCATGTATTTTTTTACACCAACTAAAACATCGTGTAAAGTTTCCCAAGTCCAATCTTTTTCAAGTTCACGAACATTGTATCCAGCAGCTTCAAAAATATCTTCACGAACCATAATTGTGTAGTCCTGAAGAGCAGCTTGGTGTAAACCAGGAAGACGATAGAATTTACCATCGCTCTGACGGATTGTATCCAAATCAGGTTCCATGTTGTAATTTTTTACGAATGCTGTGAAGTTAGGCATATATTTTGTATAATCAGAAACAGCAACAATACCGCCACCAGCAACATACTGATCTTCTGAGTAAACTTTTGGAATAATGTAAGCAGAAGAACCAGAGTTAATAGCCAAGTTTACTTTTTGGTTATAATCACCACTGTCATATGAAGTCAAATCTAAGTGAACATTTGTTAAATCTTCAATATTTTTGAAAACACCTTCTGTTTCCCAAGTTTCAATCTTTGGATACCAAGATGCATCACTAAAGAACATTGAATATGTAACAGGCTGTTCAGAACGGAAAGTCTGTTCTTCCCCAAAAGTATAACCTGTAGCCACATCTGCGTTTGCAACAGCTTCTTTTTTAGAACAAGAAACAAACAAAGCAGAAACACAAGCAACTGCCAATAAAGCACTTACCACTTTTTTCATAATTTTTTCCTCCTAAAAAAGTCAATGAACAAAACTTCAGTTTTGGATTTGACTTTTTACCGTTGTTTCGCAACAAAGTGAGAAACAATATTATATATCAAGTTTGCAACGCAAACTTATAAAGATAAAAACTGACAGTATTTTGGCAGTTTTTATCTTATCTCCTATAAAAAGTCAATGAACAAAACTTCAGTTTTGGATTTGACTTTTTACCGTTGTTTTGTAACGCAGTGAAAAACAACAGTACATATCAAGTTTGCAACGCAAACTTATAAAGATAAAAACTGACGATATTTTTGGCAGTTTTTATCTTATCTCCTAACTATGTTTTTTTTAAATTTATTAGAATGACATCCCTACCACAAACCGGTGTTCCGTAGCTCAGTAACCCTCGGCGTCCTCACTTTGTTGCGGTCGCTTCCTTCGGAACTACTCCACCCCGGCATACAGCCTAAACATCACCAAATTACTCTTTTACACCACCAAGCATCATACCTTGTACATAGTATTTTTGAACAAATGGATATACACAAATAATTGGTAAAGCCATCATAACCATAGAACAAGATTTAATATTTGCTGCAATTTGTAATTTTTCTGCACTAACTTCACCTGGATCAGCAGAAGTAGAAGCACCAGAAATAATAGTTCTTAAATAATAAGCAACAGGCCACATTTCTTTTTTATCAAGATATAAGAAAGCGTTATACCAGTTGTTCCAATAACCTACAGCGTTGAACAAAATCATAGTTGCAATAATAGGCATAGAAAGTGGGAAAACAATTTTTACAAAAATTCCAATTGGACTTAAACCGTCCAATTCCCCAGCTTCTTCCAATTCTTTTGGTGTTTCATGGAAGAACGAACGCATCAAAATAATGTAATAAGTACTAATCAAACTTGGCATAATAAAACCTGCGATAGTATTTGGCAAATGAAGACGTTGCATCAAAACGTAATTTGGAATCAAACCACCACCAAAATACATAGTAAAAATTACAAACTTCATCAAAAACTTATTACATTTCAAATGATCTTTAGAAAGCGGATATGCAAGCATACAACTTACAACAATAGAGCTGATTGTTCCAATTACAGCATAAATTAAAGTATTTTTATAACTATTTACAAATTCACCTTTTTCCAAAACAGATTTATAAGTCTGAATATTAAAATCCACTGGAAAAAGAGTTACTTTTCCTTGCATAATTGCTTGTTCAGAAGAAAAAGATTGCGCTACCAAATATAAAAATGGATACAAAGTTGCAGCACAAATTAAAATCATAATCAATGTATTAAAAACCTTAAAAACTTTATAACCAGTTGTTTCTTTTACTTTTACACTTTTTTCTGCCATATAATCCACCTTTTTTACCATAATCCAGAACCAGATAATTTTTTAGAAATCTTATTTGCAATAGAAAGCAAAATCAAATTAAGCAAACCTTCAAACAAACCAACAGCGGTCGCATAACTATAGTTTCCAGAACCCAATCCCAAGCGGAACACAAAAGTAGAAATAATATCTGCTTTTTCGTAAGTCATTGGATTATATAAAAGGAAAACTTTTTCAAAAGCTCCTCCAGAACCAATTAACCCACCAATATCAAGAATCAACAGAGTTGTAATTGTTGGTAAAATACATGGAATTGTAACGTGCCAAACTCTTTGAAAATGATTTGCACCATCAACTTCAGCAGCCTCATACAACGAAGGATTAATGTTAGAAATTGCAGCCAAATATAAAATTGTTCCCCAACCTAAACTCTGCCAAACACCAGAAGTAACAAAAATTGTTGTAAACCATTGAGGAAGCGCAATAAACGAAACAGGATTTCCACCAAAATGTTTAATCAAAGCATTAATAGGACCACTTGTAGAAACAAGCTCACGTATCATTCCTGTTACAATTACCATAGAAATAAAGTGAGGAAGATAAGAAACAGTTTGAACAAACTTTTTCCAATAAATATTCTTTATTTCATTTAATAAAAGTGCGAAAATCAACGTGAGCGGAAAACGTACCAAAAGATAAATTACATTAAGAGAAAGCGTATTTCTAAACGCGCGCCAAAAAGTTCTGTCACCAATAAATTGTTTAAAATATTTTAGACCACTCCATTCATCACCAAAAATACTTCTACCCGCTCTATAGCGTCTAAAAGCGATGATATTTCCAGCCATAGGAATGTATCTAAAAACAATATAGTAAACAATTGGAATAAAAAGCAAAACATAATACTGCCAATTTTTTTTCATATGTTTTTTAAAGTTGGAAGTATTTAAGGAATCTGAAATTTGAAGTTGTTTTTGTTTCATTTTTGAAATATGTTCCTGTCTATTTTTAATTCAGCACTCTTGTATACTGGTATACTAGTACCCTTGTATTTATATCATAAAGGAAAAACCCTAGTTGTCAACAAAAAAAATTATTCATCACTATAAAATAAGAGATTTCCCCTATATCTAATTGATTTTCTTACAACTTGTATACTAGTTGACTACTCAAGATGTCTTTCCTATAATAAAAAACATGATTAAGATAGAAAAATATGCAAAAGAAACAAACAGAGATTATGCATTACGCGCAATTCGTGACAACATCATCAAATTACAAATAAAACCTGGCAGCATGATTAGCGAACAAGATATTGCAGAAGAATTAAATCTCTCTAGAACACCTGTTCACGAAGCAATGCAAGAACTTTCCAAAACAAAAATCATCGAAATCTTTCCACAAAAAGGTAGCAAAGTTTCTTTAATAGACATGACATTAGTTGATGAAGCAGTTTTTATGCGTTCCACAATAGAAGCGGCTCTTACAGAAGAAGCGTGCACAAAAGCAACAGAACAAGACATTTTATCACTCGAAGAAAACGTAAATTTACAGGAATTTTATTTATCAAACAATTCTTTAGACAAAATCATGGATTTAGACAACTCATTCCACGAAGCTATGTACAGAATTACAAATAAAATGCAATGCTTCTACATGGTAAAATTAATGAACATTCATTACGACAGATTCCGTGAATTAAGATTACATTCTTCAAATCCTCAATCAATCATAAATGAACACAAAGAAATCTTAACAGCATTTAAAGCAAAAGATTGTGCAAAAGTAAAAGAATTAATCTTAAAACACTTAAACCGTTTATACATTGACGAAAAAGACATTCGCCAAAAATATCCAGATTATTTTGCATAATTTTTTAATTTTTCTACATTGAATGTATTGACACAAAATAATATTTTTTGTAATATACTAAACATCAAGTGGGTGTAGCGAAGCTGGTTATCGCGCTGGCCTGTCACGCCGGAGATCGAGGGTTCGAGCCCCTTCACTCACGTAAAAAAGACTTCCTTTTTAGGAAGTCTTTTTTTTTGCTAAACGCGTTATCAAGATCAATTCTTAATTCTTAATCTGTATCACATTTTCCATTTGTGTATTCAATTTTTCTGCTTTTTTTGTTAATTCGTCGTATTTTCCGTTGGCGTTTGAAATATGTTTTCCTAATAACAAAAATTCTTGAAAAAACTTGTTGAATGAATCTTGAATCACAGACAATTCAGCGGTAATTCTTTTTGCTTCTTGTTCAATTCTCAAACCTTTTAAACCGTAACCAATTGCCATTAAATACGAATAAAAACTATTTGGCGAAACAATCACAACATGACTTTTCATTGCATATTCAAACAAAGATTCATTTATAACAATTTCGTAAAAAACATTTTCTGCAGGAATATACATTAGCGCAAAATCAAAAGTATTTTCCGAAGGATTTATATATTTTGTAGAAATTTCATCAATTCGTTTTTTTACAGAAGTAATAAATTCTTTTTTATACGCTTTTTTTTCATCTTCATTTTTTGCCACAACAAACCGCTGAAAACTTTCCAACGGAAATTTAGAATCTACAGGAACCAATCCTTGTGACAATTTGATTATTGCATCAACTTTTGTTCCATTTTTAAACGAATATTGAAGCGCGTAATTTTCTTTGGGCAAAATATCTTTTAATAATTCACTAAGCATATATTCACCCAAATTTCCGCGCAATTTAGGAGCTTGCAAAATATCTTGCAAAGAAGAAATATCTTTCCCAATTTCTTGAATATTATTCGTGGTTGATTCAAGCGCACCCAATTTTTGTCGAATGTCATTTATTACAAGATTTGAATTTTTTAATTGCGAATTTATATTTCCTTGAGTAGTTGTCAGATTTTCATTCACAATTTTCATAATTTGATTTAACTGCTTGGAAACTTCACCGTTAGATTTTAAGAAAAATTGTTGTTGTTGTGTCATTGCATTGTTTTGATTTTCTAATTGTTTTGTTTTTAGTTCCATAAGTTGATTTTTTAAATCCAAAAGCAATGCATCACTCGATGTTTTTTTAGAAGAAAAAAGTTTTATCAAAACAAATAACAACAAAAAAGCAACTACACAAAACGCAATCAAAATATATTTTTCCATAAAATCTCCAAAAAAAAACGTCACGCTGAACAAGTTTTTAGAACTAAAAAAGTTCCAACCCGAACCTCATGACGTTTATACAAAAAACTATAAAAAAGTTTTTATCAAATTAGTTTTTAGCTCTTTCAACAAAAGAACCATCGCGTGTATCAATAACGATTCTTTCTTCAGAGTTGATGAACAAAGGAACTCTTACTTCAATTCCTGTATCAAGAGTAGCAGGTTTTAAAGATTTTCCAGAAGTATCACCTTTTACACCTGGTTCACAGTATGTAATTGTTCTTGTAACGTTTACAGGAAGAACGATACCTACTGGTTTTCCTTCGTAGAATGTAATTTCAATTTCTACATCATCTTCAGGAGTGATATAACCAGCGTTATCTCCTAAATCTGATTTTGGAAGTTCAAATTGTTCGTAAGTTTCTTGATCCATGAAAACATAAAGTGCGTTATCGCCTTCACCGTCAATGTATGAAAGTTTTGTTGTATGTGTATCAAGATCAACTTCGTCAAACTTTTCACCAGCATCAAGACCAAGATCCATTGTCTGACCTGTTACAAGATTCTTAACACGCAAGTTTGTAACCATTCCAGCACGTCCAGAACGCTGTCCTAATAATTTCTGAACGATAAGTGCATTTCCTTCGTACATAAAAGCTGTACCAACTCTCAACTGTGATGTTGTAAACATTTATAAACCTCTAAAAAATAAAGTATTAAATATTAATTACCTTCTATTATAACTATTTGTTTAATAAAAGTCATCAGATTAAATGCAAGGTCACCGTTTTTTCTTAAATTTTGACCGAATTTTTCAAATCCATCTTTCAAATTTTCAATATTTTTCAAAAATTCCAAAACATTTTGCTGAGTCTGAACTTTATCCAATTCAGAATCTGGTGAATTAAAATCAATCCAAACTTTTTTAATTATTTCAAAATCACTTTCACTAAAAAACGGGCGCAACTTTTCTAACAAAGCATTTACTTTTACAAGTTGGTATTCGTCGCTTTGTGGATATGCGTGCCACACAAAAGGAATGCCGCTTAAAGCCGCGCGGCTCAACGATTCTTCACCACGAATAAACAAAATAGAACAATCAACGAGCAAAGCGTCCCATTCTTCTTGATTTATAAACGGTAATTCTTCTACAAAAAAGTTGCATTTTTCATCTTTGTACGCTTTGCAAAACGATTCTTTACCTTTCCCTTGGGCAACAAAAAGTTTTTCAAATCCATTTTCATTGTAAAATTTTTCTAAAGCCGATGTCAAAAAACTCCAATCTCTATCATAACTAAAAAATAAGATTTGCTTTTTTTCAACTTTTTTTTGCAAAAGATTTTCCATATTGTCCAAAATCAAACCGCCCGTTTTTTCTGTAAATCCAGGCATAAAATTCACTTTTTGAACACGCGCGCTTCTTGTCAATGATTGCAAACGATGAAAAGTTTCCGCGTAATCTTCTGCAGTCAAATAATCAATCATAATTATATTTACAATGTGACAAACTTTATCATCAAATAAGATTTTTTCAAGCCAATCAGGTCTTCCGCATTGAAAACATTCCAAAATCACAACTGGTGGATTTTTTGTAAACTCGTTATAACAAAAATCAAAATCATTCCAATCATAAATTTCCATTCCATTTACACATTGAAAAGATTTTTTATCATCAATTTTATCATTTATTTTATTAAAAGCGGTTAAATCATCTACAATTAATCTGATTTTAGTTTTTGCAAATTGAGGATTTTGGGACAAATTTAGAATTGATTTTGCAAGTCGGTAAACAACTCCAATATCACCAAAGTTGTCCACCACTTTACACAAGATTGTAATATCAAATGGATTTTTCATTATTGAATCTGACTGTAAAGATTGCTCATTTCTTCGCGCCATTCACTTTTAGTTTCTCTGTCTTCCCATTCAATAATTTTTTTGATTGTAAATTTACGTTGATCTCTAGGATTTTCAAAATACAATACGCCAAAACGACCTTGCCCGATGTAAGCAATTTTTTCGTTTTCGCCCAAAGTTTCATTTTTTGAAACAGATTCCATTGCGCATTCAAAATGAACTGGTTTTCCAGTTTTTTTATCGTTTAATGCACTTGCAACATCCAGAATTTGAGCTCCACACATCGGACAAACAATTTGACGAGCTTTAAATTCTTGAATTGCTTTTTGATTTTCTCTGCGGGAATTTTCATCTTCATAGATTGTATGATTAAATTGAAATGTTTTTTGATTCTGAAAATTATTTTTATTATTTTGAGAATCATTTTTTTTCTGATTATTCCAATTTTGATTTTTTCTGTTTTTTCTGTTTCTGTCCATGAAGCAATTACTCCCAAATAGTTTAGTAATCTCTCAGTTTTAATTCTTCAGAATTTTCAACAAGATGGCCACTTATAACTTGAGCAATACGCATAATTGCAGAATTCAAATACTCTTCGCTATAAATCTTTTTTCTTAACTCAAGAAGTCTTGGAGACAATTCCTTTTCCTCTGTGCGTTCCAACACGAGAGTTGATTTTGTTTGAGTTGTAACACTAGAAATCATATTAGCTCCGAAAAAGCATTTTCAATATGATATACACTAGGCAAACCAGGCATATCTATAACAATTACATCAAAACGAATGTAACTGTTATTATATTGTCGATGTTTTAACAGAAAACGTTTAGACGTTTTTAAAATTCTTCGCTGTTTATGTATTCCTAAAACCGCTTGCAACATATCTGGCGTTGCATTTGGCAGTGTTTTTACTTCAACAAAAACTAAAAAATCACCTTTTGTTGCAATTATATCAATTTCTCCGTCTTTTGTCGCCCAATTACGTTCAATTATTGAATATTCATTTTCTTTCAAATATTCCGCAGCTTTTTCTTCGCCTGCAAAACCTATTTCTTTTGAATTCAGTTTTTATTCTCCCACTTTTTTTGAATTTTCCAAAACAAACGCAAATATTTTTGAAAGAGCAATCCAAGTTTCTTCAGGAACCGCATCTCCCACTTCTTGAACATCGAGCAAATCAACTAAAGGAATATTTTCTTCAATATGAATATTTTTTTCACTTGCGATTTGAACAATTTTTTCTGCAAGTTCACCTTTTCCTTTAGCAACAATAAAAGGACAGTCCGCGCCTTGTGGATATTTTAACGCGATTGCTTTTTTCACATTTTTCATACAACCCCATCCACAAAAGTAATATTTTCTAATCCGGCCGCAAAATCTTCGATTTGCTCTTTTTTGCACCAGTTCACACAAACTGACTCATCATCACTGAATTTCGCCTGCAATTCATTTACAAATTCATTTATTTTTGAAAGTTCCATCGGTTGAACATTCACATTTATAGAATTAATTTTGTTTTTATAAAAATTTAGAACAAAATTATATTCTTTTTCTTCCAGATTAATTTGTGTTGCAAGAAGTTTTAATTTTTTTTGCGTATCTAAAAATAATTTTATGTTTCCATTTCCTAAGATAATATCATTTTGCAAAAATTCAAAAGGAAAAATCACCCAACTTCCGTTACTTTTTTTATTTTGCCACCCCAAATGATTCATAACCGTCAAAACCCCATTTTGGTGCCCAGTTACACCTTGCAAAATATTTGTGATAAATTCCCAAACAAAATTTTCGTTATCATTCTTTTCTTTTTGAAGCAAACCCGTTTCTGATTCAAAATCCAAATCCAAAAAATCAAATTGATTCAACAACTTTTCCAATTCTTCTTCCGAAACTTCCATTCCTTTTTGCAATAAATTTAAAAGAAGATTTGCAACTTGTTTTTCTTTTCCTTTGTATTTAATCGCAATATTTCTGATTTTATTAAAAAGAGGGACATCAATCTTCATTCCAAGTTGTTTTGTTTGCAAAAATAAATGAAGCGAAAAATTATCAGGAACTAATCCTAACGCTTGTAATTGCAAACTCATTTCTGCAGAAGCAACTTGAGCAAATATATTTTGTGAAGATTGAACGTTTAGATTTTTTATTTCGATTTTATCTTGGGCAAGAAGCGTATTTTGTTCTGGAATAATATTAATTTTTCCATCTTTTACAAGAACTTTTCCAACAAACACACTTCCTTGCTCCAAAGGGATTTTTGACTGAATGCTTACTTTTACTCCAGCAACAAATCCTTCGTAAGAACCATTTCCTTTGTCAGCAGAAATTCTTACTAAAACAGAACTGCCCTCTTTCAAAACATGGGAATTTCCAGTCTGAGAGAGGGCAGCCTTGTGTATATATACACTAGAAGTATTCAAATTATAAAATTATGCTTCTGTAGATGCAGCAGCAGCAGCTTTTGCAGCAGCTTCGTTTGCAGCAGCAGCTTCAGCGGCACGTGCGTTACGAGCAGCGATTTCTGCCGAAACTTTTGCACCAACACGTGTTTTAACTTTAGCATCTTTACCGATTTTATCGCGTAAGTAGTAAAGTTTTGCACGACGTACTTTACCAGGTTTTACAATATCAACCTTTACAATACGTGGTGAGTTATATGGGAATACGCGTTCTACACCAACACCGTAAGAAATTTTACGAACAGTGAAAGTTCTACGAGCACCTTCGTTTTTCTTACAGATAACGATTCCTTCATAAATCTGGATACGTTCTGTTTTACCTTCAACAATTTTGAAGTAAACTTTTACTGTATCACCAATATTAAAATCCTGAGCTCCAGGACGTTTTTGTGTTTCTTCAATTGCTTTAATAAGATCCATCTTATACCTCATCTTTTACAGATTTTGTTTTACGCTTCTTTTTTTGATGTTTCAAACAAATCTGTTCGGTTATTTCCTCAATCATTTTTTCGGCTTCTTGTGAAAGTTGACCTTTTCTTCTTGCTTCATAAATCATATCTGGTCTATTTGCAAGAGTTTTCATCAATCTTTTTTTAAGTCGCCACTTTCGGATTTCTTCGTGATTACCTGAAAGTAAAACATCAGGAACCTTCATTCCTTTGTATACATTTGGACGTGTATACTGCGGATATTCCAAAAGTCCGTCGCAATAGCTTTCTTCTTCCAATGATTCGTTAGAAATTACACCATCTACCAATCTGTAAACAGTATCAATAACAACAGTTGCTGCAACTTCTCCACTAGACATTACATAATCGCCAATGGAGATTTCTTCATCCACATACGAATCAATTATTCGTTGATCAATACCTTCGTAACGACCACAAATAAAAACAAGTTCATCTTTGCAACTTAATTCTTGTGCTTTAGCTTGTGTCAAAGGCTTTCCACTTGGTGTTACATAAATAACACATTTTTTCATCGCCTGAACACTATCCAAAGCTCTTCCAAGAGGTTCAGCCATCATTAATTGACCAGCGCCACCTCCGTACGTTCCGTCATCACATGTATGGTGCTTATCTAGAGCAAAATCTCTGATGTTCACCAAATCGTAGGCAATAATTTCCTTTTCCACTGCTTTGGCCATGATTGAGTTTTCAAAATATGCCTTTACAATATCAGGAAATAAGGTCAGCACAGTAAATTTCATGGAATTACTCCAGAATCCAGAGGTGCATCAATTGTACCGTATGTTCTTTCATATCAACTTTTCCTACATGCTCTTCATTAAAAGGAACCAAAACAGTCCTTAATTTTCCGTGCGAATCAAACTTGATATTATCGTCTATACAAGTGCAACTCTCGGAGAGCGAAACCTCTAAAAGGTAACCTGCCCCGCCTTCCAATACGTCTGTGATATTCCCCACAACAATGGGTGCAACCGACGTTGCCGAATCGTCGTTCCAAACTAAGGAACATTCTTTTAAATCTTCTACATACCATTCACCTTTTTTTAAAGGTTTGGCAAATTTTCTAGGAACAAGAATCTCCCATCCATTATATTTCTTAATTTCTTCGGAAGAATTAATTCCTTCAAACTTTACATACACGGTAGAAGAACCACCTAACGCATACTCAACTTTCGTCTTTTTTTGTTCAGTGTCGTGTCGTAACTCAACTTCTTTTAATTTAAGCAAATGCTCATAATCTCCAGAAGCACTTTCAATTCTACATTCACCCGAAAAGCCATGCGCTCCTCGAATAAATCCAACCACAAGGTGTGTTTTTGCCATCAGTATTAGTCCAAAATATCCAAACTATATCTTTTGCCATCTTTTACAGCAGATGCGCTCAATACAGTTCTCATGGCTTTTGCAATACGACCATATTTGCCGATTACTTTACCAATGTCATTTTCTGCAACTTTAAGCTGCAACACCATTCCCTTCTCGCCTTCAGTTTCATTTACAGATACAGCTGACGGATCATCGACCAATGATTTTGCGATGTATTCAATCAGGTCTTTTTCCATTACCAGTCCCTCTGTAAATTACTTTGACTGAGAAGCAGTTTGTCTGTTCATCAGTTTCTTTACAATGTCAGTAGGTTGAGCACCAACACCAATCCAGTACTTTGCACGATCCATATCAATTGAAACCTGAGCTTCTTCAGCAGCTATTGGCTGATAAATTCCGATTTCTTCGATACATCTTCCATCACGTGGCTCACGTGCGTCTTGAACAACAACACGGTAGCATGGACGTTTTTTAGTACCAAATTTCTTAAGTCTGATTTTGACCATTTATACCTCCATAGAACCTTTAAGGTCCTAATTTTTATTTATTTTAATGTATTCTAATGAATAGAATATAATAATTCCATTTTTAGTATGAGAGTATATCTTAATGATTTTTACCATATTTGTCTAGTTGAAGACACTTCAAAACCTGTTATTCACAACAATATTTTTTTCACGAGCTATATTTTATTCTTTATTATTATAAATAAATAGATTATAATTATTCTAATAATTTTTGGAGGAATTATGGACAAAGAAGAAATTCTTAAACGCGCTAAAGCTTATATCCAAGAAGAAAAAGATGAACGCTTTAGCAAAGAAATAGAAGATTTAATCGCAAAAGAAGATTTTAACGAACTTGAAGATCGTTTTTATCAAACTTTGGAATTTGGAACAGGTGGATTAAGAGGAATCATGGGTGGTGGAACAAACCGCATGAACACTTTGGAAATCAACTTAGCTACACAAGGTCTTGCAAACTACGTTCTTAAAGCATTCCCAAAAGAAGCTGCAGAAGGAACTTTAAGTGCTGTAATTGCTTATGATAGCCGCTTAAATTCAGACGTATTTGCAGAAGCAACTGCTCTTATTTTTGCTGCAAACGGAATCAAAGCTTATCTTTTTAGTGGTTTACGCCCAACTCCAGAACTTTCATTCGCTATTCGTGAATTAAAAGCAACTACAGGTGTTGTTGTTACAGCAAGCCACAATCCAAGAATGTACAACGGATACAAAGCTTATTGGAACGATGGTGCACAAGTTATTGAACCTCACGACAAAGGAATTATTGAAGAAGTAAATAAAGTAACTTCTGTAAAAACAATGACTCGCGTAGAAGCAATTTCTTCAGGAAAACTTGTTCTTATTGATAAAGAAATTGATGAAAAATTCTGGGCAATGTGTAAAGCTCAACTTTTCCGCCCAGATTTAATCAAAGAAAAAGCAAGTGAAGTAAAAATCGTTTACACACCTTTACACGGAACTGGTGCAATGCACGTAGAAAAAGTTCTTGGTGATTTAGGACTTGAAGTTATCACAGTTCCAGAACAAAGAGAACCAGATGGAAACTTCCCTACTGTAGAAAAACCAAATCCAGAAGAAAAACCAGCTTTAACATTAGCAGTTGAACTTGGTAAAAAAGAAAAAGCAGATTGTATTATGGCAACTGACCCAGATTCAGACAGATTTGGAACTGCATTCCCAGACAAAGACGGAAACTTTGTTCTTTTGAGCGGAAACCAGATGGGTGCTCTTTTGATGGAATACGTTTTACTTTCTAGAAAAGAACTTGGTAAAATGCCAAAAAATCCTGCTGTTATTCGTTCCATTGTTACAAGCCCTTTTGGCGATGAAATCTGTAAAAAATATGGTGCAAAACTTTTAGAATGCCTTACAGGTTTTAAATGGATTGCTGCAATCGAAGCTGAATTTGAAAAAGATGGTTCTCTTGATTATGTATTTGGTCTTGAAGAAAGCTACGGATACAAAGTAGAAAGAGAAGTTATGGATAAAGACGGAATTTCTGCCGCTGCTTTATGTGCAGAAATGACATTATACTGGCGTAGCCAAGGAAAGAGCTTACTAGAACACCTCGATGATATGTACAAAGAATATGGTTACTTTGAAGATAGAGCTATTTCACAAAACTTCCCAGGAAGTTCTGGTAGCGAAACAATGAAAGCAATCATGGCAAAACTTCGTACAGAAGGATTAAAAACACTTGGTGGAGAAAAAGTTGTAAATATTCGTGATATTCAACAACAAATTTCTTACGACCCAGCAAATCCTTCTGCAAAAACTGCATTGGAATTCCCTAAGAGCAACGTTCTTCAGTTCATCCTTGAAAGTGGAACAATTGTAAGTGCAAGACCTAGTGGAACAGAACCAAAAATCAAATTCTACATCAACTCAAAAATCCCAGCTGGTGACGGTTCTGACAAATGGCTTGATGACGCAAAAGCAAAAGCTGCTTCTTTGTGTGACGCAATTTCTACAGATATCAAGGCTATTCTTGATGCAGCATCAAACTAGAATTTTTAAAGATTTTAGAAAACTGTACCGTCTTTACGAAAAAGGTACAGTTTTCACAGCCTTTGACACAGAAACAACCGGCTTATCTCCGTCAAAGGACAGAATAATCGAAATTGGTGCCGTCAAATTTAATAAAGACGGCATCATTTCAACTTGGAGCAAACTTTTTAATCCAGGGTTTTCAATTTCCCCTTTTATCACAAATTTAACACACATAACACAAGAAATGCTCGACTGTTCAGATTGTATAGAAAATCATCTTTTAAATTTTGTCGAATTCATTGGTGATTCCATTTTGATTGCTCATAACGCACAGTTCGATTTAAATTTTATAAACGCCGAATGTCAAAGAATAAATCATAAAGGAATTAATAATTTAACAATTGATACTTTACAAGCTTCAAGATGGGCTTATCCTATGCAAAAAACACACAAACTTTCAGTTCTTGCCCAACTTATGAATATCGATTGTAAAAACGCACATAGAGCAACAGACGATGCAGAAACTTGTAAAGAAGTTTTTTTGAGAATTATAAAAGATACAATGTCTGTTCAAAAAGTTTAACTTCTTGGAGCTTTTACAGGGTCAATTGGCTGTCCGTTTTGGAAAACCATAAAAGTAAGCTGAGGCTTATTTGTGATTGGATCAATTCCTACAGTTCCTAATTCAGTGCCTAAAACTACATAATCCGATTTTCTTACTTTTACATCACCCATTCCTGTGTATGCATAAATCAAACCAGTTTTAGACTGAACAAATAAAACCTGGCCAAATCCGCGATAAACACCAACATACATAACAGTTCCTTCTCTTACACAAGTTACTGTTTCATTTGGCTGAGCAGAAAGTTGAACTCCACTAACTTTACCATTGATTTTTGTAATAACAGGATTTTTTACAGGCCAAGTTGTTTTTGAATCGGCTGTAATTACTTCTCCGTAAGAACGTGTATCTGGAATTTTAGACAAATTAGTTGTTGATTCAGAGATTGTTGTTTCTGTTTTTGTAGTATTTGTTTTTGAAGCAACTTCTGAAGAAGCAACACTTTCTTTTTTGTAAATTTTTAATTTTTGGCCAACTTTTATAACATCATTCGAATCCAATTTATTAAGAGCAATAAGGTCTGCAACTGTCATACCATTTTTTCTAGCAATTCCATACAAAGTATCGCCTTTTGCAACAGTATATGAAACAGTTTTCAAATTTTTATCTGAAACTTTAGCTGCAGTAGTAGATGATAAAGCAACCGCTGTAGAAATATCAGCAGAAGGGATTGTTAATGTTTGTCCAATTTTAATAACGTCATTTTCTGACAAATTATTTGCAGCACGTAATTCTGCGACAGTTATTTCGTATTTTTTACTAATTGAATATAAAGTATCACCTTTTGCAACTTTATATGCAGTATCTGCAAAAAGATTATTCACACATAACAAAGAGAAAACAATAATCGATTTTTTTAGCATACGTAATTTCATACTGTAATTATCGGCAGATTTTGTAATTATAAAAAGATTTTCTTAAAAAATTCTGCTAAATGAATACCATTTATTTCTTCATCGCGCAAATAATTTTTTAAAATATCATCTCTACCGTGTTGCAAGTGAGAAGAAGTAATTCCGTGTTTTATTGAAATATCAGCTTCCATAAGAGCAGAAAAATGGTCACACAATCTGACCAACTTTCCGTCGATTGGTTTAAATTCTTCTGAATTATATTTTTGATTTAATTCTTCCCAAGTTACAACTTGAGTTTTTCCATCAATTTGAATTCTGTTTGAAAATTCATCACTTGTGTAATAGATAATTTCATCAACAAAAAAATCTTCCATCAACGGAACCAATTCTCTATTCACAATTTCATCTTCGATTTTCTTTACAATACTTGGCAATTCATCTGTTGCTTGTTTTACAGGAGAAATAATGTCACGCGTTACAGATTCTGGTAAATCATGGAACAATGCAGAAAAATAATTATTTACAACACGATTTTCACACATTCCAAGATTTGATTCCCGGCCCAAAAGCAACGTCATTGTCGCAACATAAAAACAATGCCCCAAAACAGAAGTTTGTGGTACACGAGGAGTTTGATTCCAACGAATTTGAAAACGCAACTGTTCAATTTTTAAAAGGAATTCATACGGTTTTTGCTGCATAATCAACATTTGCAAACCAGTCAAATACAAATAAGGTTGAATCTCTGACTTTAGTTCACTTTCGATTTTTGACAAACGTTGTTTTTCATTCACAACCGAAATCATTTCCAACTCACGAATAGAAGAATATTTTAATGCAGCGTTATAAACATCTACAGACAATTTTAATTCTTCTGGAATTGGAATTGAGCCTGCATTTTGCCCAATATAAATTGTAAATTGCGAAAATAAATCTTCATCTGTTATAAGCGATTTATATTGATTTAAAACCCACTCATTCAACCTCATATATTCATTTGGATAATCACGCTTTAACATTTGCTGAATTGGGGCTTTTATATCACAAAGTGCAATTTTTCTTAATAAATCGAATAAAGAAGCATAAATTATCCATTTCCAGTCGATTTTTTTACCTTTATTTTCTTCATATTTACCAATTATATAAGCCAAAACCATTTTTTCGGCCGCTTTATCCATTTCTACCATATCAAACGGACGAATTAAATCATTCCATCGATGGATAGAGAATCCTTCAAATATTTTGAGAGCTAGTTTTTTTTCCATAATTTTCTTCTTTGTTAGATTTTAGTTACTTAATCCGGCTTTGTGGTCAGCATCCATTTTATCTTTCCAAATCAAAGCTTTTTTCTTTACTTCTTGAGCTTGATCACTTTGCCCCAAAAGATTGTGCAATTTATGTAACGCCAAAAGATATTTAATCGCATTTCTCATGTCATCAATACGGCGAGTAGCTAATTCATATTTATCACGATAACTTGTTGCTGCATTATTCAACAATTTAGTAATTAAACGAATGTACAAAACTGTTGTTTCATAATCAAAAGAACGAGGATCCATAAAATCCCTACCAGCAGTTTTCATATCAATAAAGTTCTTGGCAACAGTCGCATAACGACCTTCCAATTCAACAAAAGACCATTTCCATTTACTATTTTCGCCAAAAGCGTCTTTTAACAAAGTTATCGAAAGTCCAAGTTTTCTAATTACTAAATAACGTCTTTCTATATTTATATTTGAAATTTTTTCTTGATAAGTAGTCAAATCTGTATATGGACAATCGATAAAACTTGTAACAACTTCTTCCAAATAAATAATAGCTTTATATAAAATTTTACGAGCATCGTTTAAAGCGTCATTATTTTTTACATCCATCAATTTTAAAGAAAGAGAATTTTGTGCCATGTACAACGAAGCAATATAAATCATATCTTCGCACAAAAGAATCTTTTTGTACTCAACGCCATCACTATCATTATGAATAACGTTTTTCATTGTTTTTTCTTTTTCTAAAGTTGCGTTGATTTTATCCTTATAAGGTTTAATAACTTCGCTAAAACGCAAACGTGTTTCTTCTGAAATTTTAGACATTAAAAACCTCCGCTAAATTTTTTTAGCATTGTTCTTGCATGCTCTAGTGATTGTTCATTGTCTGAATCACCAGAAAGCATTCTTGCAATTTCTGAAACACGCTGCTCTCCTTCAATTTGATACACATTCGACGCCGTTATCTGCCCAGAAATTGTTTTTTCAATCTTAATTTGATTATCGGCATAAACTGCAATACTCGCAAGGTGTGTAATACAAAAAATTTGTCTATTTTGCGCTAAATTTTTCAAATGTCGTCCAACAGCAACCGCAACTTCCCCACCAATTCCAGTGTCAATTTCATCAAAAATCAAAGTTTCTACTGTATCGTGACGCGCAAATATTGTTTTTAACGCAAGCATTACTCTAGAAAGTTCACCACCCGAAGCAATCTTAGCCAAAGGTAACAATGGAGAGCCAGGATTCGCACTAATCAAAAATTCGATATTATCAATTCCATAAGGACCGCATTTTTGTTCAATATCTGAACCGCTTTTTTCTTGAATATTCACGCTGAACCTTGTAGAAGCCATTCCCAATTCTGCAAGAATCTTTTCTACTTCAGATGAAAGTTGTTTTGAAGTTTCTTTTCTTTTTGCAGAAATTGCAAGTGCCTTTTGCAAAACTTGTTTTTCCAACGCAGAAATTTCGGAAGTCAATTTTGCTTTTAGATTATTCTCTGTAGAGTTTTCATCCAAGAATTTTTGTGCATTATTAAGATAAACCAAAACTTCTGATAAAGGTGCATTCACACTTGTTGCATATTTTTTCTTTAAATTATAAATCAACGACAATCTTTCTTGAATTTCCTGCAATCGATTTGGATCAAAAACTAGATTTTGCGCATAAGTTTGGAATTCATCACAAATATCAGAAAGTTCATAAAAGGATGATTCAACACGAGAAGCCAAAGAAGCCAAAGTCTTGTCTAATTCTGCCACATGAGTTGATTCACGTCGCAATTTTTTTAAACTTCCCAAAATTGCATTGTCTGATTCTGTAAAAAGATTATTTATTGCTTCCACATCAGAATAGATTTTTTCAAATGATGAAAGTCTATTTTCTTCTTCTTCAAGCAAAACATCTTCATCTTTTTTTAATTGCGCTTGTGAAATTTCTTGAACAGCAAACTGAAGCATTTCTATTTTACGTTCAAGTTCACCTTCTGTTGCACAATATTCTTGCAATTGTTTGCGTTTTTCTACAAGAAGTGCGTACATTTTTGTAAAATTTGCAACTTCATTTTCAATTCCAGCTCTTGCGTCCAAAAATTTTCGATGTTCACTTACTTTCATCAAAGATTGATGTTCGTGTTGCCCGTGAATATCTACCAAAAACGATGAAAATTGCGCTAAATCCGCTCTTGTTACAGGAACGTTATCTATCCAAGCGCCAGATTTTCCTGTATCACGAATATAACGACGCAAAATCACTCTATCATTTTCAATATTAATTCCATGAACTTCGAGCCATTGTCTTGCTGACAAAGGCTCTTCTGGATTTGCAAGAAGATTTTCTTCGGGTGGAAGATAAAAAGTTCCCGTTACAGACGCTTCTGTTGCACCTGTACGAATTTGATGAACATCCGCTTTTCCACCAAGCAAAAAGGACAAAGCGCCTATTAAGATGGATTTTCCGGCCCCTGTTTCACCTGATAAAACAGTAAATCCTTTATTAAATTCCAAATAATCTGATTCTATGAGAGCAAAATCTTTAATGGATAAATCTTCAAGCATGAGGCACTCCCGACCAATTTAATTTTGAACGCAAAGCATTTATAAAAGTTTTATGTGTTACGCAAATCAATTTAACTTTTTGTTCGTATCTTGAAATTTTGATAACATCACCTTCGCACAAATCTATAAGTTTTTGTCCGTCTACTGTTAAACAGATTTCTTTAGTTCTAGATGGTTCTACTTTCACTTTAATTTCACGTTCCGAATTTAACACAATTGGTCTTGAAGAAAGTGAAAAAGCATTTATCGGCGTCATAACAAAAGCATCTAATTCTGGGTCAATAATTGGACCACCAGCCGCCGCAGAATACGCAGTAGAACCTGTTGGCGTACAAAAAATCAAACCGTCAGATTTTATTTTGCACAACGGATTATTATTATATTCTACACAAAGTGAAATTGTTCTTGCAGTTTCTTTTGCACTAATAACAACATCGTTTAATCCATACAATTCAACAACTTCATTCTTTTTTTGTACACAAAGTTTCATCATTGTTCTTTCTACAAATGGAGAATTATTTTGCAAAAATTCTTCAAGTGATGTTTCCCACTCATCTGGCTGAACTGCGGCAATAAATCCAAATTCACCTAAATTTATTGGAAAAACAGGTATCTTCAATTTAGCACAATTTCTTGCCGCAAATAAAACAGTTCCGTCGCCACCTAAAGTAATTACAAAATCGTAGCCTTCAAAAGAAACTTGTTCCGCAAAACCGTTAAAAGTATAAAACGATGATTTAATTTCTTTCTTTTGCAAATAAGTTGCAATTTGTTCTGCGAGAAGTTTAGATTTTTCTTTGTCAGAATTAATGACAATAAGTGAGTTTTTCATTTGTTACGGCAAAGACCCTAAAACTTTTACAATTTTGGCAACTTCATTGTGTGTAAGACGAGGGTACAAAGGAAAATGAACACAACGCAAAAATAACGATTTTGCATGAATACACTTTTGTGCCAATTCTTCATTTAATGAAATCACAGATTTTGAATAAGCAAGTTGAATCTCAATATCTTTTTTTGCAGTATATTGCTTTACATCTTTTACACTTGAAGTAAGCACCAAAGGAAAACAACTCATTGTAGAACCTTCTTCCATATCACGAACAAGCATTTTATGGCGGCCCATCATACAAGCGTGTTGATATAATCCAAAAATTTCTTTGCGAGATTTTTCGTTTTTATTAAATTCTTTTAATTGAACCCAAGCAAGTGCAGCATTTATGTCAGGAAGTAAATCTGTTTCTGGTGCTTCATCTGTAAATTTTTTTAGAACAATCCATTCTCTGCGTCCAGGAGCCATAAGAATTGCGCCGCCACCAGCAGTAACAACGTCTCTTTCTTCCAAGCCCATGATTGTATAAATTCCCATCAATCCAGCTTTTGTACGACCAACTTCAGTTCCATTTTCATCCTTTTGTGGAATTGATGAACCAAAACTTTGGGAAATATCTTCTATAACTGGAATTCCTAATTCTAAAATCGCTTCGATATCAGGCAAAATTCCTGCAGTTTCATGAAGAATTAAAACTTTTCCGCCCTCTTTTGTCGCTTCCTGTACAATTTCTGCCGAAACCAAACCTGTAGTTTCTTCTACATCAAGAACAACTGGCTCAAAACCTAAATTAATCAATTCCTGATATTGCCAACTTGGAGCCAACGCAGAAACCATTATTTTGGAATTACGTTCTATATCTAAAGCTTTTAACGCATATTTTAAAGCAATTGCAGGGCTTCTTAAAGCAACCGCACCATCACATTTTATTGATTCTTTTACTTGTTGAATTAATCTTGTATTTAACTCGCCCGGTCCAATTTTTTCATCAACCATGCAAGTTAAAACCGCATCCATTTCTTTTCTTCTAATTGTTGTACTGTATGTTTGTATCATCACTTATTGAATTTCGTATATTTTTTGAAGTTCTTTTGCGTTAAATAATTTTCTAATATTTAGCACAATCAAATAACCATCATCTTCCCGAATAACTCCTTCGATATATTCAGTACCAATACCACTTACCATTTGAGGAGGATCAATAACATCATCTTGATTAACCGACACTACTCTGGCAACTTTATCAATAATAATCCCAATTTTATTATTTTCTATATTTAGGATAATAAAACCACCTTCAAATTCATCATCTTCTGTTTTTTCTACAGTCTGAATTCCAAAACGTTTGTGAAGAGCAATAATCGGGATTATTTCACCACGTAAATTGATTATTCCTTCTACATAATATGGAGCATTTGGAATTACACGGACATTTTGAATCTTCACAATTTCTTTTACATCCATAATATTTACGCCATATAATTCGGCACCAAGTTTAAAAGTAACTAATTGAAATTGATCATTCGTAGCCATATTACCCTCTTATATATTAATATATGAACTTCTTAATCATACTCCTAAAATCAAGGTTTTTCAACATAAAAGTAATTAATCAATCCACACCAAACAATGTAATTGCATTCACTTTTTCAATTCCCGCTTTTTTTAAATTCATCGCGCATGCTTCAAGAGTTGCTCCTGTTGTACAAACATCATCTAAAAGCCAAACCGATGAAGGAAAATGGTCGTGAAAAGGTTTTAAGATTTTTTTCAGTTTCTTGAAAGGACGCAAAGCATACGCTTCACTTATCGATTCCAATCTCTCATCTCTACTTAATTTTTTTTGCTGAAAAACCGACTTCCTTTCAAGAACCCTCAAAATCTTAAAACCAAACCGATGTTCAAGAATATTGCACAATTCATCCACTTGATCCCAACCAATTTCTTTTATTTTACCATAACGCGGAGGAACAGGAACAACAACCTTCACACCAAGTTCAATCAATGCTTCACCAATCAATTCTGCAAAAAAATCAGACAAACATCTAACTTTCATTGATTTCCACATAAACATTAATTCTTTATTCCAAAGTCTATACGAAAACAACGGTATCACAAAATCGACATTACGAAACACCACCTTTTCCCGACACTCAAAACATACATCATCTTCACAAACCAGCAACCGTCCACAAAAATTGCATCTATTTTCAAAAAAGCGAGAATCCAAGTTAAAATGTTCGTCTACACATTTTTCACAAATTGGAAGGAGAACCGTATCACAATCACAAATGACACACTTTTCGCCACTGTTCAAGTAGGCGAAAAAATATCTAGCAACTTTTGAAAGACCGTATTTGATCCAGAAAAAAATGTCCACATATTAATATAGAAAAAAATATGCAAAATCACGCAATGATTTTGCATATTTTTTGAAAATTTTTGCTTTTTTTTTTAATTTTTTTTCAAAAAAAATTATAATCCGCTTAAATTTTTCTTCCAACGAGCAATATTTTGCAAAGCTTCTAGTGGAGTTATATTATCTAAATCACTTGATAAAATTTCAGAAATGATAATTTCTTCATCACTGAATAATCCTGGTGAAGAATAATTATTTATTTTTGTATCTTTTGCTTCAATTTCTTTTGGCATAATTGGTTTTTCAGAAGCAGAATTTTGAATATGTGCCAAAATCACATTTGCTCTATCAATCACAACATCTGGAACGCCTGCCAATTTTGCAACATGAATTCCGTAGGAATTTTCTGTAATTCCTTCAATTACTTTTCTTAAGAAAACGACAGTTCCATTTTGTTCACTAATTTGCATGCACAACATTTTTAAACTTGGATGTTCCATGCGTGTTAATTCATGATAGTGAGTGGCAAAAAAGGTTCGACATTTTATAGAATCAAGCAAATATTCAGAAACGGCGCGGGCAATTGCAAGTCCATCTTCTGTACTAGTTCCTCTTCCAACTTCATCCATAATAACTAAGGATTTTTGAGTTGCAGAATGAAGAATATTAGCGGTTTCAATCATTTCTATAAGAAAAGTTGATTCACCTTTTGCAAGATTATCGGAAGCTCCTACACGACAAAAGATTCTATCAACAATACCAATTCTTGCATAAGACGCAGGAACATACGAACCAGTTTGAGCAAGTAAAGCAATCAACGCATTTTGACGCAAATAAGTACTTTTTCCGGCCATATTTGGTCCAGTAATCAAATTGAATGAAGGAAGATTTTCATCATCGGAACAAACGTACGAATCATTTGGTACAAATTCGCCAGTTGGTAAATGATTTTCTACAACAGGATGACGACCATTTTTTATTTCAAAAATTGTCGAATTTTCCAACGTTGGGCAAACCCAATTGTGCTTAATTGCTGCAAACGCAAAACAAGAAATAACGTCCGTATTAGAAATTTCATCTGCAATTTGTAACAAATACGAAATATATTGTTGAATCGAAGTTCTTACTTCTATAAATAAATCACGTTCAAGTTCAAGAATTTTTGTAGAAGATTCGTTTAATTCCATTTCAAGCGATTGCAATCGTTCTGTTGTGTAACGGTCTCCATTTACAAGCACACGTCGCATAATAAAATGAGGAGGAACATTTGACAATTTACCTTTTGAAACTTCTATAAAATATCCTGAAGCATTTGTGTATTTTATTTTTAGATTATTGATTCCTGTTTTTTCGCGTTCTTCAGCTTCGTATTCCATCAAAACTTTATTAAAATTGTTGTGAATATTGCGCCAATGGTCCAATTCTTCAGACCAACCTTCTTTTATAATTCCTCCTTCTGTTAAAGAAGTTGAAGGGTCTTCCAAAATTGAATTTTTTACTAAATCAATAATTTTTTTAGAATAATCAGATGAAATAAATGAAAAATCAAATTCTTCCAAATAATTTTTTACAGAAATCCATTTTTCCAAACTAAAACGAAGTGCCTGAATATCTTTAGGATGAGCTTTATCCATGGCGATTCGGCCAGTCAAACGTTCCACATCCAAAATATTTGATAAATCGGCACGAACTTTTTCTAATAAAGTTCTGTCTTTATAAAAAGTTGTAATTCTATTTTGTCTGTCTTCAATTTGTTTTAAATTTGTAAGTGGAAATAAAATCCAGTTTCTGAGCAAACGAAATCCCATTGCAGTTTTGGAAAAATTAACACATTCTAAAAGTGAATAATCACTTGTTCCATCACGCATGTTTTCTGTTAATTCCAAATTACGACGCGAAGAATCATCCATCATCAAAAATTCATTGTCCGAATATTTTTTTATTGAATTTATGTGAGGAATTTTTGCATTCGTAGTTTTTTCAAGATAATCAATTAAAAAACCAGCAGGAACAATTTCGGCATCAGTCTCTTCCAAATCAAAAGATTTTAACGTAACTGTATTAAATTGCTTTGTTAATTTTTTATATGAATTTTCAAGTGAAAAATCCCAATCTGGATAATAAGAAACTGCAATGTTTGTGTGAGATTGTAAAACACTTTGAATATCAGAATTATTTTTTAACGAAAGTGGCAACAAAAATTCACGGGGAGAAGCTCTATTTAATTCTTTGCTGAAATTTTCAAGCATTTTATTTGCAGCCCAAGAAGTCGCTCTAAAAGATGAAGTTGTAACATCTATAAACGCAAATCCGACTCTTCCTTTATGAATAGAAAGCGCAGCCAAATAATTTGCGTTGTTTCCTTCCAAATATTCAGTTTCTACCGCAGTTCCCGGAGTGATGATTTCTACAACTTTACGGTCTGCAATTCCTTTGCCGCCTTTTGGAATTTCACCAACTTGTTCACAAATTACAATTTTTTTTCCCAATCTTAAAAGGCGCGCAATATAAATTTTAGAAGCATGATACGGAATTCCACACATTGGTTGTGAACCTCTGTGTGTTAATGTTAAATTTAAAAGACGCGATACTTCTATCGCATCTTCGTTGAACATTTCGTAAAAGTCCCCAAGTCTGAAAAAAACCACTTCAGACTTGTGTTGCTCTTTTATGGACAAATATTGTGCCATCATCGGCGTGATATTTTGTTCTTTTTGTTCCATTTGGTCCAAACCTAATTGTTCAAACCTAATTGTTTGATAACTTGATCAGTAATATCAACAGTTGGGCTATACCATAAAATTGCATTTGATTCTTGTAAACTCAAAATCATACTGTACCCACCAGCTTCTGCAATTTTTTCCAAAACATTGTAAAGTTTTTTGTAAAAATCATCAGAAGTTTTTAGAGAACGTTGTAATGATTCAAGTTCTGCATTTTTTGCATTTGTATATTCTGTTAAATAATCTTTCTTTTTTGTAATTTCAGCTTCAATTTTTAGAGCTTGCGTATCATTGCCCTGACTTTCATAATCAAGTTTTTTCTTTTGCAATTCACGCAATTCGTCTGTTTTTTTGTTAATTTCCTGCTGAAAATCTGCACGTTTGCTTTCATAATTTCTAACAGCAGCTGAATTTCTAAAATATGCATTATAAACTTTTGCTGTATCAACAACACAGAATTTAGTAATTTGTTGTGAAAAAGCACTTACGCTTGTAAACAAAAGCACAAAAAGAAAACTAATCAATAATTTATAATTCTTTTTCATATAATTCCTCGTATGAAATAATTTTTATCTATTTACAATATTAAATGATAATACAAATTCAAATGGAGATTCTGCCCATTGTGGTTTTCCATCAACAATTCTGTATTTGAATGCGAATAAGAAATGCAATGGTAACTGTGGCATCAACACACGAATTCCTGGTCCAAAACTAAAGTAGAAATCTTCTATAGACAAATCTGTAAACATAGTTTTTACATCACTCTTTATAGCAACAGCATCAAAGAAAGCGTCTACCCCAAGGATATTTTGTGCAACTGGGAATCTAAGCTCCAATGAATTTGACCACATTGCCTGACCTTTTCCGTCTGCATTTTTATGAGCACGAGTCCAACCGCGTCCATTAAACATTCCGTCGATGTATAATTTATTCGATTCTGTAATTACAGTGTTTGGAGTTGGGAATAAAGCAGAAAATCCTGTATATGCTGCAAATACACCTTTGAAATTCCATTTTTCTGTTACAGGAACATTGAATAAAGTTAAATATCCTTCAAGTTTTGTATCACTTTTTAAGAAAAATTCTTTTTCTAGACCAGGAAGTAAACCATTCCAAGACAAACGTTCACTTGCAAACCAACCTTTTGATGGGTCGTAATTAAGGTCACGATTATCTAACGAAATACCAGACCAAATAGAGTTCAAGATACCTAATCTATTTGCAAAAATTGAGATTCCTAAATCAGTTGGAGTAAATGTTGTTTCGTTAAAATTATATCTTGTAAGAGAATCTGTAAGTCCTACTGTAGCTGTCACAATAGCAAATTTTGGGAACCATCTTCTAGAGAAGGCTGTATTCAAACTTGCTGACCAAGCTTCGTACGCCATGTAATAATTGTATTGATTCAATGATAAATCTGGTAAGAACATATTATTTTGAGCATACGAAGAAGCATGAGAGAATGCCAATGATTGACTAAAAGCAATTGGAAGTTTTCCAATCCAGTTTTGTGAATATGTAAAATCTACCGCCTGTTCATTTGTTGAAATTGTTGTAGACGCAGAAATTGATTTTCCTTCACCGAATAAGTTTGAATTTTCAAGTTTTGCGTATAAAGAAATTGGAATAGCATCTGGATCTGTAACACCAGAGAATGTCATACCAAATTGCAAAGCTGTTGTAGATTGTTCTTCTACCGAGAAAACCAAATCTACAAGATTTTGTTCTGAACCGGACTGAGGTTCTGGAACAACATTTGAGAAATATTGAAGGTTCATCAAGTTTCTCATACCACTAATAATTTTATCACGAGAAAAAACATCACCTTCTTCTATAGGAAGTTCACGACGGATTACGAAATCCTTTGTTTTTGAATTTCCCTTAATGATAATATTTTCAATATGACTTCTTGCGCTTTCTTTTATTGTCAAAACATACGAAATTTCTTTGCGCTCTGCATCTTTTTTAGGCATTGGATAAAATTCATTTGACATATATCCATTTTCGTAGTAAAGCCCCATGATTGCAGAAATTCCTTCTTGGAATTTTACATCGTTAAAAATTGAGCCTGGTTTTAATTTCATCAAACTCATCAATTTTTCTGTAGAGAAAACTTCGTTTCCAACGATTTCCATTCCTGTATAAATATATTGAGAACCTTCTTGAATTACAAAAGTGATGATTAATTCGTTACGTTGTTTTTCTTCGTTGTAAGCAGATTCAATTTTTGTATCTACAATTGCAGCGTCTATATATCCGCGTTCTTTGTAATAATTCAAGATGATTTTTTTGTCCATTTCTAAAACAGCAGATTGGAAAGCTCCTTCTGTAAACAAACCAACTTCTTTTAATTCCAATTTACCTTTTAGAGCACGTTCTGAAACAATTGTATTTCCTACAATATTAATTTTGCTTATTACAGTATTGTTTCCTTCGTTGATTACAAAAGTTACATTTACGCCTTCTGGAGTTTTTTCTACTTTGTGTGTTACAGAAGAATCTGTATAACCTTTTTTTAATAAATGGTCGCGCAAAATTCGTTCATCAAGCAAAACTTTACTTTGAACATAAATATCAGATTTTTTTGTTTTTATTAAATCTCTTAATTCACCATTACGAACTTTTTTGTTTCCAGAAAAATTTACTTCATTAATAACAGGTTTTTCTGTAACTTTAAAAACAAGCAAAACATCCTTCTCGCCAGTAGAAGCGTGTTTTGCATAAGGTTCAATATCATCGAACATATCTAAAGCATAAAGTCTGTCTAAAATTCCTGTATAAGTTTCTTCTGTAAACGGTTTTCCAATATAAAAACTTGTTACACCAATTAAATCTGCTTTTCGAACATTAACAAGTCCTTCAAAATCAATTTCAGAAATTGGCTGATTCCAATACCAATCTTCACTTTCTTCTTGTGCAAAAATTGAAGACACGGACAAGATTAAGATTAAAAAGATTGAAAATATTTTTTTGTACATAAAAACTCCATTTTTATAAAAATACTTTGTTAAAAAGTAACTTTCCAAGAAAGCGTTATTGATGTAGAAGGCACGTATTGATTATTCAATAATGCATTTATATCAGGCGCCATATTCCATCGGATATTTCCAAACGGCGAATCTAATTCCAATCCTATTTCAGGTTGAAAAATCACTCCATGTTTCATATCATAAATATCATAAACCTTTTTATTTGGTACTGATATATGAAGCATAGCGTCTACATACAAAGCACTTCCAAGGTATTTACCTATATAAACAGTTGAATTATCTAAAAAGTTACCAAGAGTAAGTTTTTCAAACGAATTACTTTCTGTTCCTAAAGTAAATGCGTTTTGCAATACATTTGTACGAATTGAAAGTATATCAAAATTTAAAATCTCTCGCAACTTATTTTCTATACTGCGCCCAACGGTAGATTGAATGTAATAATCGCTGGCAGCAAAGATTAAATCAGTTACATTTTGAGAATCCGCAAGAACAATCTGTCCCAAAAGTTCGCGAATTTCTCGTTCAGATTTAATAGGAATTGATGAAAATTTTGGATTAAAATCTAACAAATATTGATTTTGAGCCGAGAGAATAATTCTTACATTTTCACCTTCAGAATCACGCTCCCGAACTTCAGCTTGAATTGACAACAAAGGATTTGCAATATTTTGTGGATTAAATTTTATACTTCCTTCACGAATGTAGAAGTTTCTATTTAAATATGCAATATCACCTGATTTTAGATTGATTTTTCCATCAACTTCGTAAATCTGACTACTTGTATCAATTTTTACAGTTAAGAATGTACTTGGAACTAAAACACATCTAAGCAAAGGTTCCAACGCAAGAGTTACGTGAGTTCCAAGATAAACTTTTAGATTTGTACGAACTATCATATCAGAATTTGCATTTGTGTTTTCTGTAGACGAAATATCTGCAAGTTTTGAAACAATATCTACATTTTCTCCAATTACATCACCTGTAAGTTCAAGCAAATTCTTTTCCATATATAAATTTAGATTAGTTTTTACATCACCTTTTAAATTTACAAATGGACTTTTAAAATCAAGAGGAATTGTAACACCTTGCAAAGTTCGCAAATTCATTTCAAAATAGTCCATAAGCCATTTATTCATAAATATTTTCCATGCAAACCTAAATTTCTCTTCACCTTGCATAAAATAAACATTTTCTAACAATTGAATTTCGTTGTTTGAAACTGTAAACAACATTTTTTCTGTAGAGATTTCTTTGGAAACAAGAATTGGAATTTTAAATCTTGGTTCTGTAATAGAAACCGCGCCTTTAAAGTCAGGAGCATTCAAATCACCCAATAAAGAAATTGAACCTTTTACAATTCCGTGATTTACAATAAAGAATTCATCTATATCGATGTACGACATTAATTTTGCCAAATCAATTTTTATATCACTGATTTTGATATTTGCGTTAGTTGGCGCCAATTCTCCAGAAACATTAAATTTTGCAATATCACCGCTTTCAACATACGCACTAAGTTTTCCGCCATCGTAAATATTTCCCATTAAACCAATATTTGGCGAAGAGAAGAACGCAATTTCATCTTTTGTCCAAAGCGCAGTCAAAGAAAAAGGAACGTCTTTTTTCATTAATGAACCGGTGATTTTTTCAGATTCAAGAGTGATAGCAAGCGCTTGTGGAACTTTGGAATTTTCTGGAATATAAGCGTCATGAAGTTTTAATTGCATTGGAATTGTCAATGTTTTTTGTCCTTTTGTATTAAAGACAGCTGTCATTTGCCCTTCCAAAGTTTGAATTGAAAAACTTCCTTTAAAATCAGAAACATTGAAATCTTTATAATCCATTTCAAATCTTTCTATTATTAAGTCTTTATCTACTAAAATTACGTTTCCGTTTAAATTCATTAATTCGTCGGTAAGCAAAACTGATGCTTTTTCTACACTTAACGAAGCATAAGGTTGGTCCAAAGTTCCTGATAACGAAACTGAACCTGTGAGTTTATTATTATCATTTTTTACCCGCATAAATCTGTTCAAATTGAAATTTGTCAAAAAAGCCGCCGCGTTTATGTATAAAGAATTTGATAATGATGATGAATCTAAAACTTTTCTGTCAGGATTAGAAACATTTGCATCAACAGAAATTGATTCATCAGAAATTTGGCTAGTTAAATTTAAATTCAATCCTACAGAATCCAAAATGCTTTGATTTATGTTGATTGTAACATCGGCTTGGCCTTCCAAATAAGAATACAAATCCGAATATGTAATGTAATTAATTTGCGCACCATATTTTGTTGCATTTCCGGCAAATTCCAACTTTGGATTTGTTTGGAAAACTGGACCAGCTTCTTCTGCGGAAAATCTTCTGATTTGAACACTTGGTCCATTTTCTTTTGTAAAATCAAAACTAATATCAGAAGAAAAAATAAATGAAGAAGAACCAAACGCAATTGGGAAATTATCAAACAAAACATGTCCCGAAATATTTTCCATCAAAGAATCAAACTGAACCTGAACATCAAATCCATAATCACCAGAAATATTTATAACTTCTGGCATAATTGTTCCAGAAAAATGATACGGAATAGAAGAAGAAAGAATATTTGCGGTAAAGAACATTTCGTTTGAATCAATCATTTTATCTAACGAAACATTTGCTTCTAACGCGTATTTTGCAAAAATAAGTTGAAGTTGGTTTATTTGAATAGTTTCATTATTTCCGTTTGCAACAACATACAATAATTGGTCTTCGCGTTGTGTGTTCGCAATAATTAAACGCGACAAATTATAAGAAATCGTTTTTAAATTGGAAGAAAGATAAACGTCAGCAGAAAGCGCGTACGGACTCAACATTTGAGCTGTATTATTCAAAGAAGTTGCTTTTTCTTTTGGCAAAAACGCAGCGGCAAATTCTACAATGCTGTCTGCAAACAAATTTCCTAAATAAACGCTCGATTGAATATAATTTGATTTTAATAAATAACTTCCGTCAATTTGTAAAGTTCCAGGCTCCAATTCATCCTGATGTGAATAATCAGAAACTTCTAGCGAAAAATCTATAGAATCATTTTTTGGTGAACAAATAATTTGAAGCGCAGTAAGTGCCTTTGGACCAATAAAAATCTGTGGTGAAAAAATCATAAAACCTTTGTCCAAAGGATCGATGAATAATTGAGAAGAAATTTCGTTTCCGTTTGGAAGAATACATTTTTCGATGTTGGCAAAACCTGACATTTGCAAAGTTTTATAAATCAACGAAAAATCTACAGAACCTTTATATTGCGGACCAGAAACGTTTAAATAATTTAAATTAAGTTTATTTTCATCACCGTCCAAATCAAAATCAACTGTAACTGAACCTGGAACTAGTTTTTCTGGAACAAAAAGATTTCCGTTTGAATCAAGCGCCAATTTTTTTTGAGTTACGTCAAAGATAAAATCCAAATCCAAATTAAGACGCAAATCTTTTAAATTGTTCATCATTTTTTTATTTGTAGGCTTAGAAATCAATTGAGCTAGTTTTAAATCTTGTGCCAAAACAGACGCTTTTACTTGATTTTGATTTAAATCATAAAAAGCACCTATCGCCAGCGGAAAAACAGATTGAATTAAACGCGCGTCAATTTTGTTATTTTGATAAGTTGTTAAAAAATTCAATTTGTTCATTTTTAGAGTTCCGTTTGTTAAATCCGAAACTTCTATAAAAAGTGAAGAATTTTCTAAGTTTGAAGGAACAATCGCATTTACATCAACATTCGTTGTAATTTTTGTTCCGTTGTTTTTTAAAAGTAATGAAAGTTTGCTTTCTAACTCAAATTCAATTGTAGAAATGCGCGAAGAATTTGACAATGCGATATTTTTAACTAAATACGAAGTTTCAACCGAAGAATCTTGATATTCAAGCAAAATATTTTTTACAGTTACATTTTGCGGAATAAAATCAATAATTTGTGTTAAATCAACTTTTTTGGATTCACTATTTTGCGAAAACATTTTTGCAAACGTAACAACTGTATTTACGTCCAAAACAACGCCATTAATTGTTACACTTCGTATAAAATCATCATAATTTTTTTTAAAAAGTTCATCAATTTTGTAAGAAACTTTTGTATTTTGAATATTTGCAACTATTCGGTTAGAGGAATCTGTAAGCTGAATATTTTTTACATAAAAAGCAGATAAAACGGACGGCGAAAAAGATTCGTACGAAAAATGCAAACCTGTTTTTTCATAAATCAAAGATTTCATTTCTTGCGTATAATCAACAACCGCTTTTTCTAAACGATTATAAATAGGTCTAGAAATAATGATTACAGAAATGGAGAGAATAAAAAAAACTACGCAACTAACCTTTGTTATAACCGAAATCTTCTTCATATTTGTTACAAGAACTAAAGCCTTGTTTCAAGAAATAATTTTTTATAATGACAAATTCTTTATTTTAAACAATAATATATTCTATCAAAAAAGTAACTAAATATATAGAGAAAAATTACACGTTTTAAGGATAAAAAATGACACTAAAAAATTTTATTGTATTTGAAGGAATTGACGGTTCGGGAACTTCTACACAAATAAAAAAACTTGTAGAACGAGATTTAAATAAATTTGTTGCAACAGCAGAACCTACAAAAAAAGAAACTGGTTTGTTTTTAAGAAAAATGCTCGGCGGAGATTTTAGCGTAGATTCTAAAACAGCCGCATATCTTTTTGCAGCAGACAGATGCGAACACATTTACGGAAAAGACGGTGTAATCGATTTATTAAATCAAGGAAAAATCGTTGTAAGCGACAGATACTTTTTTTCAAGTTTAGCTTATCAATCAGTTTCTTGCGGAAATGAGTTGCCACGTTTATTAAATTCACAATTTCCTTTGCCAGAAATTTTGTTTTATTTTTACATCGACCCAGAAATTTCGCTAAAACGTGTAGAAGACAGAAACGAAAAAAAAGAAATTTACGAAAAAATTGATTATCAGAAAAAAACAGCCGCTTTGTACGAAGAAGTTATAAATGAATATTCAAAACCTGAATTAAAAGGCGAAATGAAAATCATAAAAATTGACGCGTCAAAATCAATCGAAGAAATTTCACAAATTATTTGGCAAAATGTTCAAGGAATGTATTGATAATATTTTAGTTCATTACAAAATCTGTTCTTTAAGAAACGCAGCAAGTTTTTTAAGAACTCATCAAGTTTTTGTAAATGATGAACGAATTACTTGTAGAAATTTTTTATGCGATTCTTTCTCAGACAAAATATGCGTAGATAACAAAATTCTTCCGCCCGCAAAAAACATTTATTTAATGATGAATAAACCTTGCGACGTTGTTTGTACAACTACGAGCGACAAAAAAACTTTAATTTACGATTTACTTCCGCAAGAATTACTGAAGGCAGAAAATTTAGGAAAAATTCACACAGTTGGACGTTTAGATTACGACACAGAAGGTTTGATTTTTCTTACAACGAACGGAAAATTTTCTAATTTTATCGCATCGCCACAAACTGAAATTCAAAAAACATATTTTGTCACATTACAAAATCAAGTTTCTTCTTCCCAAAAACAAAAATACACAGAACTTTTAGAAGAAGGCATTTTTTTACCGGCAGAAAATAAATCACCAGCTTTTACTACAAAAAAAGCAACTTTAATTTGGAAAAGCGACACTGAATGCGAACTTACAATCCAAGAAGGAAAATTTCATCAGGTAAAAAGAATGTTTGTGGCGCTTGGAAATTCTGTTGAAAAATTAAAACGAATAAAAATCGGAAATATTGAATTAGACAAAACTCTTTTGCCCGGCGAATTCAGAGCGCTAACTTTACAAGAACTAAATTCTTTTATACAAAACTAGCGTGTAAAAAAAGTCCATTTTAACCAACAAGTTTTATTCGCCGTGTCATTTTGACACGAATGAGTCTTTTCACCAAAAAAAACACAAAAAATACTATAAAAAGAAACATTCTTTTTCATTAAAAACACTTGGCACGATAATTGCATATAATTTAACAACAAAAACTTTCCCTTTTTAATAGTAGGAGGCATTTATGACAAACGATGAAAACATTTTAGCTATTTACCTTAAAGATATAAATCGTATTCCACTTCTTTCTCACGAAGAAGAAGCTCAATTAGCTATAAAAGCAAAACAGGGAGATAAAGCAGCTAAAAATAAAATTGTAAATGCGAATTTACGTTTTGTTGTAAATGTTGCAAAAAAATATCAAAAACACGGCCTTGATTTAACTGATTTAATAAGCGAAGGAAATATAGGGCTTTTAATCGCAATCGATAAATTTGATGTTACAAAAGGTTATCATTTTATTTCCTACGCAGTTTGGTGGATTAGACAATCAATCTTAAAAGCAATTTGTGAAAAAAGTCGCTCAATTCGCCTACCTTTGAACAGAGCAAATGAACTTGTACAAATTGAACAAGCAAAAAAGACAATAACAGGAAACAAAACAGAACAGGAAGAATTTGAAGAAATTGCTTCTATGTTGAATATGACAACTTCTCACGTAAGAGAAATGGTAAATATTTCTAGAGATATGATTTCTCTTGATGCTGAAATCAACAATTCTGAAAATGACAAAACACAAATTGGCGATTTCTACGAAGATTTCAGATACGGAAAACCAGAAGACAATGTTATGAAAGAAGCAATGGAAAAAGACATTGATAACGTTCTAAATTCATTAAGAAAAAATGAAGCGGATGTAATTAGAATGAGATTTGGTTTAAACGGAATTAAGCCAATGTCGCTAAAAGAAGTTGGTAGCGTTTGTAATCTTACAAAAGAAAGAATTCGTCAGATTGAAAAACATGCAATTTCAAGAATGCAACATCCTTCTAGACGCAAACGTTTGGAAAGTTACGTTGCTTAATTTTCCAAAGAAATCACATCTTGGCGGGCGGTCATCATTAATTGGTTATCCTTTATGATGTCTGCAACGCCAAGTTCAAGTGCGCCTGCTTGAACAGTTCCATTTACTTCGCCCGGACCACGAATTTTCAAATCTTGTTCTGCAATAAAAAATCCATCTGTACTTTGGCGCAAAGCCTTCATTCGTTCAATTCCGTATTCATTTATATTTTTGCTATAAATCAAAAAACAAAATGATTGTAAATCGCTTCTTCCAACACGACCACGTAGTTGATGAAGTTGCGCCATGCCAAAACGATCTGCCTGTTCAATTACCATACAAGTCGCATTCGGAACATCCACGCCAACTTCAATTACAGTTGTTGCTGCCAAAACTTGAATTTTTCCTTCGCGAAATTCTTTTAAAATCACAGACTGTTCTTCTTCTGGAACTTTGGAATGAATTAACGCGCATTTAAAATCTGGAAAAATCTTATTCGATAAATGTTCAAAATTTTTAATTGCCGATTTTATTTTCACTGCCGAAGAATCTTCATCATCACTTTCTGAATCAATTGCTGGATAAACAAAATACGCCTGATGATTTTGTTCCAATTCTTTTCTTACAGCAAGATACGCATTCATTTCGTTGCCTTCTTTTACAAGATAAGTTTGAATTGGTTTTCTTCCTTGAGGCATAGATTTTATTGTACAAACATCCAAATCACCAAAAACAGTCAATGCCAAAGTTTGAGGAATTGGAGTGGCACTCATCATAAGTAAATGAGGTTCAAAAGTAAGCCCGTTTTTTTCTAGAGAGCGACCTTTTGCCAAAATTGCTTGACGCTGCAAAACTCCAAAGCGATGTTGTTCATCAATAACAGCAAGTTGCAAATCATTATAAACAACTTGATTAGAAAACAGCGCGTGAGTTCCGACAATTATGTCAATTTCTCCATTTTTGAGCGCTTTTAAAATTTGATTTCGCCCCGAAGATTTTACATTCCCTGTCAAAAAAGCGGTCCGAATTCCTAATTTATCCAAAAGATTTGCCGTAGTTTCTGCGTGTTGTTTTGCAAGAATTTCTGTTGGCGCCATAAAAGCACATTGCCCTTTCCAACTGATGATTCTTAGACAAATTAACAAAGCTGTTAATGTTTTTCCAGAACCAACGTCGCCTTGCAAAAGACGCGCCATTGTAAAAGGAAGTTTATAATTTTGAATTGAAATTTCGCCTTCATCATCAAACCGATTTAATAAATCATTACGTTGCTTGTAGCCCAAATCAATTTCTTGATTCATCACGTGAACTACATAACGTTGGTCGTCAGTTAACTCAAACGGAAGATTTTGCACAAATTGTTTTTGGAGTGGCGAAAGTGAAGCCAAAAATTCCTCTTTAGAAATAAATCCGTTTGGTGCAGAATTTTCAACTTCAAATTGATACGAACCTTTTCTTTTATGAACGCGGTCCAAAATCGTTTTTTGAAAAAAGAAAAGTTCTTCGTAAGCCAGATAATCTCGCGCCATTTTTGCATCTAAAAGATTTTCCGGCTTGTGAATATTTTTTATTGCCCATTGTTTTGAATAAAATCCGCGTTTTTGAACAATCGACTCAGGAAGTTCATCTTCTACCCCGTGCAAATATTGCGTAATCGCAGTAGAAATCACTTTTGTAAGAACTTTTTGCGTAAGACCTTCTGTAAGCGGATAAACTGGTACAATTCCTTGGTTTGGAAAAGTTGCATTTGTTAAATCAGTTGCGTTTAATTTGGTTGCTTCAAAACTTGATGATTGCAAAGCCCCGTATTTTACAAAAAATGAACCGTTTACATAAATAATCGAGCCAACAGAAAGTACTTTTTCTAAAAATCCACGGTTGAACGCAATTAATTCGGCAGTTGCAGTTCCGTCGTTTATGATGATTTTCAGCGTTCTCATATTTCCGTAGCCAAACCATTCGTGGCGAACAACTTGCGCAACTGTAAAAACTTTGGAATGTTTGGCAAAATCACACAGTGGAATTTTTTTTGTGCGGTCTTCGTATTTTTTTGGATAATATTGCAACAAATCGCCAACAGTAAAAACATTCACTTTTGCGAGGATTTTTGTTAATGTTGGCCCAACTCCGTTTATTGCAGAAACTGGAGTTTTAATTTCGTTTAATTTCAATCAACTTCCTTAAAATGGAATTGCGTAACAAAGATTAATCAAAAGGGTAATCACAATTCTTCCTACAAATGTAAGCAATGCAAAAACAATTAATGAAACAATTAATGATTTTTTATAAGAAAAACTCTTTTTTACAAAAATTGAAGTAATTTTGTATGTGATTTTTCCCAAAAATTGGTCAATTTGATACCACGCAGAATTATAAGGAGTTACGCCTTTTTTTACTAATAAAACAATCAGGCGAACAATCAGCAAAATTACTAAAATTGATAAGAAAGTAGAAATTATGTTCCAAATCATAAAAATCACAGTTGCTAAAATTCCGCCAAAATAAATGCGTCCAGTTGAAGTAATTCCACCCAAAATTGAAGAAAGAAGAGAAAGCAACCCGATAGAAATGATTGGAGAAAAATCTATATGACCAAACGTAAACCATCTAAAACGACTGAACAATCCCATGTAAGGTTCGCAAAGTGAAGAAACAAATTTACCAAATTTTGTAAATCTAGCGCCCGGAAACCAAGACAACATAATATAGATAAAACAGATTATTGAATAAATATTAACAATTGCGGATAAAATCTGAAATACATAACTCATAATGCTTATAAATATAATATAAAAATGTTTAGTGGGCAACATAAAACAGATTTGGCATTTTTGTATATAGCAACCATTTTTGTTTTATGTTAGTATTAGTTTTATGGCTAAAACATTTGATGATAAGAAAATTATTTACACAATGAATGACGTAAGTCGTGCTTATGGAACAAAAGTTGTTTTAAAAAATATAAGCATTTCTTACTATTATGGCGCAAAAATTGGTGTAATTGGTGCAAACGGTTCTGGTAAATCATCTTTATTTAAGATTCTCGCTGGAAAAGACACAGAATTTACAGGCGAAACTTCACTTCTCCCAGGGTACACAATTGGATATTTGGAACAAGAACCAGAATTAGAAGCTGGAAAAACAGTTATGGAAATTGTAAAAGAAGGTGTAAAACCAATCACAGACCTTCTTGAAGAATTTGACAAAGTAAACGAAGCATTTGGTGACCCAGACGCAGATTTTGATAAACTTTGTAACCGCCAAGCAGAAATTCAAGAAAAATTAGATGCATTAGACGCTTGGAATTTAGACGCAAACCTTGAATTAGCAATGGAAGCACTTCGTTGTCCACCAGCGGAACAAGTTGTAGACGTACTTTCTGGAGGAGAACGTCGTCGTGTTGCGTTATGTCGTCTTCTTCTTCAAAAACCAGACATTTTGTTATTAGACGAACCTACAAACCACTTGGACGCAGAAACAGTTGCTTGGCTCGAAAATCACTTGCATGAATATCCAGGAACAGTAATCGCAATTACACACGACCGTTACTTCTTAGACGACGTTGCCGGTTGGATTTTGGAACTTGACCGTGGAGAAGGATATCCTTTCAAAGGAAATTATTCATCTTGGCTTGAACAGAAAAACCAACGTCTTGCTTTGGAAGCAAAAGGTGAAAGCCAACGCCAAAAAGAAATTGCTCGCGAATTGGAATGGATTCACACAAGTGCAAAAGGACGTCAGGCAAAACATAAAGAACACATCACACGCTATAACGAACTTATGGCACAGGAATCTAAAAAGCAACTTAAAGATACACAAATTTCTATTCCTGCAGGACCACGCCTTGGAAATCAAGTAATTGATGCAGAAAATATCACAAAAGCATTCGGCGACAAATTGCTTTTTGAAAATTTAAGTTTCCACATCCCAGCTGGAGCAATTGTAGGAATTGTTGGACCAAACGGTGCTGGTAAAACAACATTATTCAAAATGATTGCCGGAATTGAAAAACCAGATAACGGCGAAATCAAAATCGGGCAAACAGTAAAAGCAGTTTACATCGACCAAATGCGTTCCACATTGGACGAAAACAAAACCGTTTACGAAACATTAAGTGGCGGCGCTGATTTAATCAAACTTGGAGCTGTTGACGAAAAAGGACGTGCTCTCGAAGGTGGCGTTCGTGAAGTAAACGCACATGCATATTGTGGTTGGTTCAACTTTGGTGGCGCAGACCAAAACAAAAAAGTAAGCGTTCTCTCTGGTGGAGAAAAAAACAGATTGAACCTTGGACTTATGCTCAAAGAAAGCGGAAACGTTTTAATGCTCGACGAACCTACAAACGACCTCGACGTTCAGACAGTTCGTGCATTGGAAGAAGCATTGGAAGATTTTGCAGGATGTGCCCTCGTTGTAAGCCACGACCGTTGGTTCTTAGACAGAATCTGTACACACATCATGGCATTTGAAAACAATTCGGAAGTTAGATTCTTTGAAGGAAACTGGAGCGAATACGTAGAATGGAAGAAAGAACAATTTGGCGAAGATTCTTCAGTTCCAAAACGCACAGTATACAGAAAACTTACACGCTAGAATTAAACTTACGAATAAATTAAACAATTAAAAACCAAAGAATTAATAAAAACAATTTAATATTGCTCCCGCTTACGTAGGCTGGTTCAAAAACGCTCGATAACTCGCTACACGCTGCTTGTGGTATAGAAACTATAGAACCAGCCACTATTGTGGCTGCCACAAGCAGAGTGTTTTTCCCCCAACCTCCGTTCGCTCGCGCAAAATCTATTTTTTAATAAACTATTTATAAATGTTTAATTTATCAAAATGGGCGGAAATATCTAAAAAACGAACGTTGGTATATGTAAAGTTTATTTTAAAATTTCTGGGCAAATTCGATAAAGTAAACATATAAAAAAATTGTCTGAAAAAGGCGGAGTGAATGTTCGTTGGCGCAGCTGCTCATTTTTATTGCGAAAATATCTTGCTGCGCCACCAGTTTTGTAGAAACTACAAAACTGGAAGCACGGACAAGACATTCTAACGTTATACGATGTTCAAAAGTCCGTGCTATCTCTCGGCGGAGCATAAGTACGGTTATTCATGGGAGCCTTTTTCGCTCGATGTTTTTTATTTATATGTTTAATTTATTCGTACATTTTTTTCACAAAAAAATTAAAGAAAACTGTCATATTTTTGACAGTTTTTTTTATTTCCTTTCCATATTAAACTTTTTTACATATGACAAGGAGATAAGAAAAAAGTTGCCTAAAATTTCGTCAGCTTTTTTCTTTACAAGTTTGCGTCGCAAACTTCTTATTTCACTGCTGTTTCTCTCTTCGTTACGAAACAGCATAAAAAGACATATCTAAAATTGATAGTTTGTCATAGACAAATGGCACAACTTATCAGGAGAAAAAATGAAAAAAATAATTAATTTACTTTTGATTTTTGCTGTATTTTTTGTAAACATTTCTTGTGCTTCATCAAATTCTACAGAAAAAAAACAAAATGCAGAAACACCTAAAGTTGAAACAGAAGTTTCAAATCATCCATTTAAAATCGCAAACGGTGAATATTCAACAATTATGGATTCTTCAATCGTAAGCAAAGGTAATAATGCAAGATTAAAAACTGTATTAGAAAAGGCAAAAAATGGTGAAAAACTTTACATCGCAGCTATCGGGGGTTCGGTAACAGAAGGCGCAGGTCCATCAAACTTCAAAGATGGATACGCATATCAATTTGTAAAAAAATTCAAATCAACATACACTCCAGACAACGGAAAAAATGTATATTTTTGTAACGCAGGATTAAGCGGAACTCCATCTCCACTAGGGCTTGTTCGCTACCAACAAGACGTTGTAAAACCTCTTGGCGCAAATCCTGATTTACTAATAATTGAATTTGCTGTAAACGACGGCGGTGAACCAACTTATTGTAGAGCATTTGAAGAATTAATCCGTAACGCACTTGCTAGCAATGACGACTGCGCAGTAATTGTTCTTTTTGCAGCAGCAACTTATCCAAACACACAAACACAAATGACACCATTTGCAAACTTCTACCAAGTTCCAATGGTAAGCATTTCAGATGCAATCAAAGCTCCTGTGGCAAATGGATTATTTACAAACAAAGATTTCTTTACAGACATAGTTCATCCAACAAAAGATGGACACGAATTTATGGCAGATTGTTTAATGACTCTTTTAGCAAAAATCGACAACGACGAATTAAACAATAGAAACGAGCTTCCACAAGATGTTTACAGAGCACCTTCATTTGCAGGATTCAAACAAATTTTGGGCGACGATGAAAACGTAAAAATCACAAAAGGCGGATTCTCAAGCACAGACCCACAATGTCAATCTCTCAAGAAAACAAATAAATCAAATTTCACAACAAACTGGTATCACTCACCAAGTAGCGATTCCGAAAGTTTCCGCATGGAAATTGATTGTAAAAATTTGATTTTTGTATACAAAGAAAACGGTTCTTGGACAAACATCAAAGGTGGAAAAGCCGAAGTTTACGTTGATGGCAAATTAAAAGCAACATACAACGCAGGCAAAGAAGGCGGCTGGAATAACTGTATCACAACACTCATCATCGACGAAGCAGAAAGCAAAAAACACACAGTCGAAGTAAAAATGGCAGCCGGTGACGAAAAAAAATCATTCACAATCGTTGCAATGGGGTATTCCAAATAAAAAATCTTAGGGAATTTGCGAGGCTTACGGTTCATACATCCACCGTCAAAGCTTTCGCAGTTCCCCAACAGTCAACAAGTCCAGCCCAGCCCCATAAGTCAAAAATTCTTAATTCTTAACTCTTAATTCTGAATTCTGAATTCTGAATTTTCCTCCCCTTCTTGATTATTTCCAAATTATTGCCATAATTAACCGATATGAAACTCAAAGGATTTTATTCATCATTAGTTGCAATCGCAATTCCAATTTCACTTCAAGCGCTTTTACAAAATTTTGTAAA
>SUWN01000051.1:0-4015 GCA_015061465.1 Treponema bryantii
AAAGAGGGAAAAGCCTTTCCCTGCGCCCAAGCCAATTAAAAATTGTCTTGGGCTACCCTTTCTAGCGGGCCTCAAGCGCCGGCCCGCAACGCCCGCTTAAAATACAACAAATTATGGAGAACAATATGGAATACAAAATTGAACATGATTCAATGGGTGAAGTAAAAGTTCCTGCAGACAGATATTGGGGAGCTCAAACTCAACGCAGCCACGAAAACTTTGAAATTGGTGTTGATATTGAAACAATGCCACGTGAAATTACAAAAGCATTCGGTTACTTAAAAAAAGCTGCTGCAATTGCAAACAATGCTCTTAAACCAGAAAAAATGACAGATGCAAAATTAGCTGCAATTTCTAAAGCATGTGATGAAGTTATTAGCGGACAATTAAACGACCACTTTCCACTTGTTGTTTGGCAAACAGGTTCTGGAACTCAGTCAAACATGAATGCAAACGAAGTTATTGCAAATCGTGCAAACGAAATTTCTGGGGACAAACTTTGCCATCCAAACGATGACATCAACATGAGCCAATCTTCAAACGATACTTTCCCAACAGCACTTCACATTTCTGCAGTTTGTGTTGTAGAAGATAAACTTATTCCTGCAATTGACACACTTGTAGAAACATTCAAACGCCTTGAAAAAGAAAACGAAGGAATCGTAAAATCTGGACGTACTCACCTTCAAGACGCTGTTCCAATTTCTTTTGACCAAGAAATTTCTGGTTGGAGAACATCTTTGGAACGCGACAGACAAATGCTTGTTTCTAGCCTTCCATACTTAAAAGAACTTGCTCTTGGTGGAACAGCTGTAGGAACAGGATTAAATGCTCCAAAAGGATTTGACGAAAAAGTTGCAAAAGCTGTTTCTGAATTAACAGGAAAAGATTTTGTTACAGCTTCTAACAAATATCACGCTTTAACTTCAAAAGATGAACTTGTATTTGCTCACGGTGCAATTAAAGCTTTAGCTGCTGACATGATGAAAATTGCTAACGACGTTCGTTGGCTTGCTTCTGGTCCACGTGATGGTCTTGGAGAAATCTTTATTCCAGAAAACGAACCAGGTTCTTCAATTATGCCAGGAAAAGTAAACCCAACTCAATGTGAAGCTGTTACAATGGTTGCTGTTCAAGTTATGGGTAACGATGCTGCAATTGGTTTTGCTGCAAGCCAAGGTAACTTTGAATTAAACGTATTTATGCCAGTTATTGCTTACAACTTCATTCAATCAGCTCGTCTTTTGGCAGAAGCAATGGAATCATTCAACAAAAACTGTGCAGTTGGAATTAAAGCAAACAAAGAAAAAATGCATCACAACTTGTACAATTCTTTAATGCTTGTTACAGCGCTTAACCCATACATTGGTTACGAAAACGCTGCAAAAACAGCTAAAAAAGCATACAAAGAAAATATTTCATTAAAAGAAGCTTGTGTAGGACTTGGATTCTTAACAGCAGAAAAATTTGATGAAGTATTCAAGCCAGAAGACATGGCTTATCCACACAAATAAATCGGTTAAAAAATCTGAATTCAGAATTCTGAATTCAGATTTTTTTTAATACATCGCTTCTACTTCTTCTTTTGTTAAAGGTTTATTTTCATCATACGAGTTTTTATTTTGTAAAATTTCTTCGTATGACCACAATTTACCTTGATTCATTCCGGGGCATTCTTGAGCACATTCATCCCAAGTTTGTTTGTCTTTTATCATCCATGACCAAAACGGATATGTTGAACATTGAATAGGTCTTGCTTGATAAGCGGTACATCCATTATCCCAAAGAATACAGTCGTAATTTTTCTTTTCTAAAAGTGCTAAAACTTTTTGTCCGTAATAATAATCTGCCCAACGACAATATTTTTGAACAAATTCTTTTACAGAAAGATTAAAAAATTTGCAAAGTTCGTCTAAATCTCTTTTGGAAAGATAAACGTATCCGGGGGAATGTCCGCAACAAAATGAACAACGTGCACATGAAAAATTTAATCCATCTTTATAAAAACAATCTTTATTTTCACTCATAAAATTTATCTTCCTTTAATCATTTTCTTTACTTTTTTAAACCAGAAAGCTCGCAACTTTTCTGCAAAACAATATGGATAATAAATAAATTTGACAGGAACATCCCAACTTCCAATTCGGTGAATATTTTGTCCGCCAAAATTTGATTTAAACATATAAAGTCCGTGCATAGGATGCTTTTCGTCCTTGCCTTCCGGGCTCATTCCGTAAAAATCATAACATTTGCTGCCATAAGATTTTGCGTCCTTAATTGCTGTCCATTGTAAAAGATGATTTGGCATAAAGTTTCGTTTTTTGTTAGAACTAGCTCCATATAAATAAATGGCTTCATCTTTGCTAAATAAAGTCATAATTGAAGCAATTTCGTCGCCTTCGTGTTCAGCAATGTATAAAGTAACTAAAGGTGAATCAATATTTTGTTCGTGATTTTGTGCGCTACGTTGGATTAAATCCAAATAATATGATTTTGCATGACTTGAATTTCCATCCCGTGCGTTAGTTTCTTTTGTTAATTCATAGAATTTGTCTATTTTTTTAGACAAGTTACTATTATTTATTAAGTATTTATGAATACTCACACCTTTTTTTTCTGCATAACGAATATTGTAACGCCATTTAGAATGCATTTTTGAAAGGATTTTATCTTCACTCAAAGTTAAATCAATAATAGAAGTGTCTGGAGGTTGAATATCAACAAAATTCTTTTTTAATTTAATTTTATCTGCATAAGAAACAGTTTTTAATCCGTAATTGAATAAATCTCTTTCATCCAAATCTGTAAAAGAAACGTCAGGGTCAAAACGAATTGCAATTGTATTTTTAGGTAAATGTGGCTTTAGAGCGTTTGCAATATCTTGTAAATAATGTGCAAATTCTATAGTTTGAGTTTCTGGAGTAATAATTTCTTCTGTAATAACTCCAACTCCGTCTTGCTCAAACGCATTATCAATTAAAGATTGTTCAGTGCATTTGTAAGGAAGGGATGGAAAAAGCGGAATGTAAGCAATTGAAAAAAATCCTTTAGCAAAACTTCTGTTTAAAGCAGAAACTTCAAGTGTTTTTTGTTCAATTACATTTTCAGTTGGATTATGTTTACAATCATTATCTAAAACTTCGTTTTTGGGATAAACTATTTGTAATTCAAAGCGGTTATATTGCCATCCGTGGTTAGCTTTAAATTCACACCAAAAAGGCGTTTGTAAAAAGCTACCACAGTTTGTTTTTTGTGTTTCATCTATTTTTTTTACATTAATTTCAAACATAAAATGATTATATCATTTTTTATATATGTTGAAAACAGATTACTCACCGCTTTACTTTCTTAATTCTTAATTCTTAATTCTTAATTCTTAATCACCATATATTGGTTCAAAATCTTCAGCTGGATGACCGCAAATTGGACAAATATAATCTTTTGGAAGTTCTTCGTGCATATATTCGTAACCACAAATTTTACAACGCCAACCAATTATTTTTTTATCAGATTCAACTTTTTGTTTTGGTTTGATTTCGTTTTGATAATCTGAATAAGTAATAGGTTTTTTATCGCTTGTGATTTGTGCATCTTGAACTTCTGCAACAAACAAAGTATGAGTTCCTAAATCTACAGAAGAAACAACTTTTGCAGAAATTACAGAACAGATTTCTTTTGTTAAATATGGATTTCCGTTTAAGTCTGTTTTGTAAGGGAAAGATTCAAATTTATTTACATCTCGCCCACTTTGGTAGCCAAAATGTTTGATTGTTTCAAAAGTGCAATCTTTATCTAAAATGGAAAGCGCAAAAGTTCCTGAATTTTTAAGCATTTTGCAAGTTTCGTTTGCATTAATTACAGTAATAACAATTTGCATTGGATTTGTTGTAACTTGCATTCCTGTATTTGTAATGCAAGCATTTAATTTTTCACCATCTTTTACACCTAAAACAAAAACACCATAAGATAAATTAAACAAAGCCTTTTGATCCATAAAAAAAATCTCCTAAAATTT
>SUWN01000051.1:4115-5885 GCA_015061465.1 Treponema bryantii
AAAAAACAAGAAAAATGATTGAATTAATAAACTATTTTTTAATTCAAAAATCAATTTACGTGATATAATTTTAGAACAATTTGTTTGAGTTTACTTATGAAAATTGAAAATCTTTGTGTAAAATATGACAAAAATATTGTTATTGAAAATTTTTCTTTGAATCTGACACTTGGTGAAAAAGTAATAATTTACGGTCCAAATGGAACTGGAAAAACAACTTTACTAAAAACAATTTTGGGAATTGTAAAAGCTGCTTCTGGAAAAATCATTTTTGAAGACAATGAAATTATCGCTTATTGTAAACAAGATTATCCTAATCCAGAATTTCCTATTACAGTTGAAGAAGTTGTTGCTATGGGGATAAAAAAACAGAATAAAAACAGCAAAGAAGATATAAAAAACGCTTTAATAAAAGCAAATGCACTAAATTTGCAAGGACGTCTTTTTTACAGTCTTTCTGGCGGAGAGCGTCAAAAAGTTTCTTTGGCACGTTGTTATTGTCAAAATGCGAATTTATTTTTGTTAGACGAACCTTCTTCATTTTTGGACACAAAAAGCAAAAATATTTTTTTAGAACAAATGAAAAATCTAGAAAATCAAAATTGTTCTGTAATTGCAGTAACTCATGATGAAGAATTAATCAAAAACTTAAATTGGAAAGTAATCAAATGGAACAAATAATTCAACTTTTAGCATTAAAACCAATTTTGTACGGATTAATTGGCACACTGATTTCTGGACTTTCTTTTCCTTTAGCGGGCGTTATAATTGTAAGAAATTCATTAATTCCAATGAGATATATGCTCATGCACGGCGTTATTTTGGGAGGGATTTTTTCTATTGCGTTGAATCTTCCTTTGCTTCCTGTTGTAATTTTTATAAATATAATTCTTGTTTTATTGATGGTATTTTTGAATAAAGAAAAATCAACAAATCTTTCTACTGTAAGCACAATGATGATGGTTTGTACAATGGGAATTGCTTCGTTATTATCACACGTTTTTGATGTTCCTGCAAAAGACACATTGGAATTACTTTGGGGCAGCCCTTTTACACTTACAAAAATTGATTTATGCACTTTAATCATTCTGGCTTTAATCATCATTGTTTATATTTCTTGTTTTTTTAAACAGATTTCTATGATTTTTTTTGACAGCGATATTGCAATGTCTATGAAAATTAATGTAAAATTTCACAACACAATTATGCTTTTTGTTACAGCGTTGATTATTTCTGTTGCAATGAAGATGATTGGAGCGCTTTTAATTGATACATTGGTAATTTTACCAGTTGTTTGTGCAAATAAAAGTGCAAAAGGATTAAAAAATTTGTTTATTAAATCATCTTTAACCGGATTTATAATTTCTTTTACAGGATATTTTTTAGCGTTGATTTTTAATTTACCATTAAGCGGAATTTTAGCAACATTGGCTGTCTTATGGCTAATATTTAGTAATATAATTTACAAAATAAAGGTAGGAAAAAAATGAAAAATAAGATTGCAATTTTTACAGTAATTTTTGGTTTGATTTTATCTTCAAGTTTGTCATGTAAAGAAAACAAAAAGGCAAAAATCGTTGCTTCTACAAGTTGGGTTGCTTCCATTGCGGAACTTGCAGGAATTGATGATGTTCCAACAATTGCACCAGTAAATCTAAAACATCCGCCAGAATATGAAATTAAACCAATGGATATTTTAAAAGTTTCTCAGGCAGATTTATTCATTTACGCAGGCTACGAAAGAATGATGAAAACAATTAGTGAAGCTGC
>SUWN01000051.1:5985-9505 GCA_015061465.1 Treponema bryantii
AATTCAGAGAAAAGGTTGTTTTCAAGTTTCAGTTTTACAAGTTCCATTGTACAGAAAAATGCGCAACCTTTTTATTTTCCTTCTACTGCCGAAATTTCTTCTTCTGTTAAATCATACAGTTTGTAGACAAGTTGATTTATTTCTGCGTCAGTAGTGTTAATTTGCTCTTGTAATAAAACACAATTCTCTTTGTATTCTGCAAAATATTCTTCCCATTCGTCTTGCTGTTTTAGTGAAAGTTTTACTTTTTGTTTTGCCAGTTCTTTTACAAAATCTGAAAATTCCATTGTGTAAAAACTTTCTAATGCCGAACTGATTTTTGCAGGGTTTAAGTTTTCTTGCACACGCTTCAAAAAACGCTGAACTGATTTTTGTAAATCGGCGTTAAGTGTGAGCATTTTGTCAGCGAGGGAGGATAATGCCACACGGATTTGTTCGTGACTAACGTCACTCACGGGAATTGGGATTGTTCGAAGCTGATTTACTTTTATTTCTAAACCAGATGTGTATATTTTTTTGAACCATACATTAATCAATCTGGAATTGAGCAATGCAAGAATAAACTCCATTGAATATCTTTCATCTGTTTCAAATATTATATTAACTTTATCATTACACAAATATTTTTTGTAATCTAAAGTGGCATTAATTTCTGTTGCCATATCTTGAATGACGATTTTTTTATCAACAACAAAATTTTCAAAAATTCGAGGACGTCCGCCTGGTTTTTCACACATTAATTCTGGCTTATACCAAAGCCATTCATCATTTTCAGGTTTATTCCACCTATTTATATTTCTACCGCGCAAAAATAAATAGCAATCATCATCTTTTTTTTCAGTAAAAATAAAGCGTTTATCATCGCTTGTTTTTATTCCAAGAGAAAAAGAAGCTATTTCTCCAAGTGGGATTGTTTTTACTTTATTTAGTTCTATTGTTCTTTCAAATGAAAATGATGTATTTGGATTTTCTAAAATTTGCTTGTATGGTAAAGACCACCCTTTTGAAATAAATCTCTGATTTTCACAAGACTCAATTTCGATAGAATCAGTTTCACAAGGTTTTTCATTTTCGTAAAAACATAAAACTGTTGTTACTGTTGCATCGACAAAGACTCCTGGTGGAAGTTGTACGAGTTTTGTTACCTTTACATCTTTTGCTAAAAATTCACGAAATGCAGAAAAACTTTCTGTTCCCATCCAACTGTTTGAAAAAATAAATCCAAATTCTCCTTTATGTTTTAAAAGATGAGAAGCCTTTTCCGTAAAAATAGAATATAAATCTGACTTATTTTTTACGGTTTTATAATGATTTTGATAAAATTTTCTTTGCTTTTCGTCTAAAATATTTACCATATTCACATACGGCGGATTTCCAATTACAACATCAAAACCTTTGGAATTACGTAGTAATTCCGAATCCGTGTGGCAATCTTCTACTCCAAACACTTCAGGAAACTCTTTTTCCCAACAAAAAGCTTTTTCGCCAGCAATTTCTGGATCGTCAATCAAACTGTTTCCGCATTTTATGTTGTTATTTAATGTAGAAAGTTTACGTCCTTTTTGTGCGGTATGTAACCACAAACTAAGTTTTGCAATTTCAACAGATTCTTCGTTTATGTCTACGCCGTAAAGATTGTTTTCCAAAATAGTGTTCTCTACTTCTTGAAAAATTAAAGTGTCTCCATAAAGTTTTGCTGTTAATTCATCTACAAGAGCGTGTTCGGCTTTTAAAAATTGTAAAGCTGCATTCAAAAATGCACCACTTCCACAAGCTGGATCACAAATTTTTAATTGCAAAAGCCATTCACGGTAAGTTTTTAATTTTTGTTCAAGTTCTGCTTTTTGATTTTTATTGCGACGTTTTTCTGCAAAAGTTTCATCATTTATTCCAAGTTCAGTTTTTTTATCTTCGCAAAGTTTTCCTATTGTATTTTCTACAATGTATTTTGTAATATATGCAGGTGTGTAAAATACACCATCTTTTTTACGTTTTGAAATTTTGGTATTAATTCCAGATTTTTCGTTTTTAATTTCTTCCTGAATTTCTTCTATTTCTGTCAAACTGTGTTCAAAAATATGACCTAAAATATCAACACTAACTTCACTTTCGTAGTCGTATTCATAAAGTTTTTTTGTGTGAATATAAAGAACTTCATCAGAAATTTTTATGTTGTCTAAGATTTCGTCAGGTTTAAAGAGTCCACCATTATAAGCAAAAATTACATAATTTGGGTCAGTTTCGCTTTTGTAGCCTGTATTGATGTGGTCAAAGTAATTTTGGAATCGGTTGTATAACGGCTGATAAGCATCAAGTTCTTTTAGTTTTTGCCATTGGTCTATAATTTTTGCAATTGAATTTTCAGGTAAAAGTCCACGGTCTTCACTAAACAAAACAAACAAAATGCGGTCTAACAATTTTTGTGTTTTTTTGAAAAGCGTTAGTTTGTCTATAGCGGGGCGTTGCGGGGTGTCCCCGCTAGAAGGGGTAGCGGAAAAAGCAGTTTCTGCTTTTGAAGCGAGGGGAAATCCTTCCCCAACTAAATTATTATTGCAAATGTCTTCAAATAAGTCCCGTTTGAATGCGGAATAGTCGGCGTAGAGTTTGTCTGTAATGCTAGTTTCTGAACTTATTGATTCTTTTTTTAATTTTAGTGCAATGCAAGATTTTACGTTTTCCAAGCTCAAGCACAGATACAAAAGCTCAAATTGTTCGTACGTCATTGTAAAAATGTTGAACACTAAAAAATTACTAGCATCTTCTATGTAAAGGCGAAGTTTTTCAAAATTACTGATAATTACAAGATTTGCAGTTGGATTATGTGCTTTATAACCAAAAGCTTGGTTTTCAACTTTTGAAAGGTCTGTTGTATCGCAACCTTTTAATTCAATTATAGCTTGAACTTTGCCATCAATAATAATTGCACCGTCGGCTTTTCGACTGTCGGATTCGTTTTTCTTTTCAGTAATAAGATTAAAGTTTGGTTCCGGATTTATTGTATAACCTAAAATGTCGCAAAATAAATCTCGCAAGAATCCTTCTTGATATTGTTCCTCTTTTGATTCTTTTATATGTTGAATTTTTTCAGGATTATGAAATGTTGATTTATATTTTTCATACTTTACTTTTATATTGTCTTGATTTAGATATGAATTTATATATTTTTTTACGATGTTTCTTTGTAGCATAAATAATAATCCTTTTTATTAGAACATTTACTTATTATACATCAAAATAGTTAAACTTCATTAAAAAAAATTGATTAATTTTTTTATTCACTTTTAGAGCAAAGTTCAAATAGGTTTTAATTTTTTTTTACAAACACTTTCTGCACAATTTTATATACAAGTACAAAAATCAAACTGCCTAAAATTGCGCCGATTGTGTCACAAGTCCAGTCAAAAAATGAAACGTAACGCCCTGGTGTAAAATGCTGATGGATTTCGTCAATAATTCCGTAAGTAGAAACAATAATTGTGGGAATCCAAAAAGATTTGTAAGTTTTAATATTTAAAGCAAA
>SUWN01000052.1 GCA_015061465.1 Treponema bryantii
GGTCAGCAAATTGTAAAAGTAATTGCAGTTCCAGATAAGATTGTAAATATTGTTGTAAAATAATTTAGTAATTTGGGCGTTTTTAGATTGTATTTTCAAAAAAAATACAATCTAAACCGAGCTTTCCAGAGTTCCGCGCAAAAGCGCTTCATTCAAAAAAAAACACACTTCAAAATTGAAGTGTGTTTTTTTTTGAACAACAAGTTGCTCTTCCAATCTCTAACGCAAAAGTTTTATTTTACTTCAGTTACCGCGTTTATAAGATTAAAAAGATATTTAAAACCTGTTGAAGTAATTGCTTTATCAGCTTCATTTGAAAGTGACATAAAATACAATTTATTTCCAGCGTCTTCACTATCATTAAAAGCTGCCATCAAAAAACCAAGTCCAGAAGCATCTAATTCAATTAATTTTGACATATCCAAAACGATATTTTTTTGCAAAACAGCCTCATATAAAGTATCTTGAAACTCTCCCATTGTGTAGGCATTAAGAGCTCCGTTCAATTCATATAATTCATAGTTTGCACCATCTTTTTTTACAATATTAAGTTGATCCATTTTTCACTCCCTTAAAAAGTAAGTTTTTATCTTATCTAATCTTATAAACCAGCAAGTTTCATCATTTCATCCAAATTGCTCAAATCTGGAATATCCAAATCATCTGGTAAATCTGCCATAATATCTGATTTTTCTGAAACATCTTCTGATTCAACTTCTTGCGAAACTTCTTCCGAAGCAACTACTTCAGAAACATTTTCTGGCATAATATCAGCTTGAATTATTTCGTCAGAAACTACGTTTTCAACAACAATTTGTTCTGACGGAATTTCATTTTGGATAACTTCAGAAACTTCTTCTTGAACATTTTCTTCTGCAATCACATTTTCTGTAACAATTGTTTCTTCTGAACTTGGAACAACATCCGATTCATCTTCAGGAGCTTCTTCAGTTTTATCTTCTTCAACAAATTGAGCGCCAGATTCATATTTCATAACGAAAATACTTACGTCATCTTCCATTTCTTTTGACATGAATTTTCCAAGACTATCAAAAGTAAACTGAACCATGCGCTGTGCTGGATAAGTTGAGTTATCCAAAAGCGCTTGTTGAACACGTTCTTTACCAAATTGTTCACCACGAAGCGAGTGTGATTGAACAAGACCGTCTGTACAAGCAAGAATAATATCACCACGATTCAATTTTGTTGTTTTTACAGAAATATATGGTGTAATATCTTTTACGAATCCCAAAACGTGTCCACTACCTTGAATTTCAATAACATTGTTATAAACCAAAGTATAAAGCATAAACGCAGGAATACCACAGTTGATGTAGTAAATCGTATCAGTTTCGTAATCCATCAAAGCAAACAAACCAGCAAATATTGTTCCTTTACGCAAACTGTCACGAATAAAGCTATTGATTTTTACAACAAGAGTTTTAAAATCATGAGTTTCTGCAAGATAAGTACGAATAATAGATTTCAAGATAACCATGTTCATAGAAGCGGCAATACCTTTTCCGCTCAAGTCACCAATAACAAACAAGTGGCGTGTATCTGTAAGACGAATCATATCAATAAATTCACCACCAATGTTATGAGCAGGAACCATCAAATATCCAATATCAGATTTATCATTTTTTACGTGGTCAATATTTTCCTGAATAGATGTAATAATCTGAGAAGACATCTTAATTTCGCGGTTTACAGTACTAATAACTTCTTTATTTGAAATGTTACGCATGTAATATCCAAATACGAAGAAGTAAGAATAGTATTTTGTAAATACGTTGTAATCGTATTCTTTAAGATGGTCACCACTGATTTTTTTACCCATTGTAATTAACCCAACGATGTTACGACCTTCGTTTAAGATAAATACAGCGTCTGCTTTTGTATCATTAAAGAACTTTTTCAATTCATTTTCCATAGGAGACAAAGCGTGTTCTTTTTCAATTGCAGAATAAATAATTACAGATTTATCAATATTCAACAAAAAGTCAAAAATCGGATTATTTAAAGAAATAGATTTTGTTTCGTTATTTGAAGTATAAGCTACATCTAAAGTTCCTTTTCCGTCGGAAATGTACACATTCATGAACGATGTTTCAATATTTTTCTTTACAATTTCAAACATCTTGTTAGTAATAACGTCCATATCACCACTGTAATTGATACTTGCAAGGTCTTTTTCCAAAGCTTCACTATAATCCGCAGTATACAATTTAGAACTTGAAGATAACAACCCAGAGATTTTTATAGCAATTACCATCACAAAAGCTGATAAAAGCAAGAAAGGTGCTAAGAAACTAAAAGTGAACACAGAACCTTGAGGTTGGAAATACATTGCAAAAACACCTAAAGCTGCTGCTGGAATAAAGTATGAAATAATAAATTTAAATATAGAAACAAACATACTTCTTCCTGAAGGAATAGATGTCTTTGAAAGCCCTGAACACATAACGATATACAAAATCAAATATGAGAACATTCGTAGCAAAGTATAACCAGGTTCAACTCTTGCAATATAATCAAAGAAGATACTAGAAATCCACATTAAAGCAATTGCTTCTCCAATGATTAAACCTTGGTATCTTTGTAACTCATTACCTTCTTTTTCTCGAATTAACATTAAGAACAAATAAGCAATTGCTGGACAAAAATATCTAAAGACAACTGTGTAAACTGTAAACCATGACCATGGAAAGAATTTTTGAACCGCTTCGTTAGAGAAAATATATGTCGAACCAATTGTGATTCCACCTTCAAAAGAAATCTCTAATGAAGTAAATTTGAAATAAACAATATAAACACCAAAAACATACAACGCAAGTTTTATAAGAAAAATAAAGAAACCTTTTACTTTCTTTGCTAATTTAACCATAGAAAAACTAAACGTCACAAGGAAAATACTTTCTAATGCCAAAACGACATGCATAATATGTATTAAAAGCCCATCTTCCCAAACAGTTCTACAAAGAAGAACAATAATAAACAAAATAATTTCTGCACAAACTAACAAAGCAGGACCAACAATTGCATTTGCTTCTCTATTGTTTACAGAAAGTTTTTTTTCTATGTAAGAAACATAGCACATAAAAATAATTAAAATTGCAATGTTTAAAAGAATATAAATCATACTAGTACCCTACCTTTGCAATCATCATAGTAACGTCATCATGAAGTTTTCTGTCACCATTATATTTCATAATCAAATCTACAATATCATTAACAAATTCTTGTGGAGATTTTGCAGCACCGGCTATAAGTGTTTTTCTATAAATATCTGTATCTCCAAGTTCTACGCCATTTTCATCCATAACTTCAGACACACCGTCAGTAGCCATAAGGATTGTATCGCCACGGAACAAACGTTTTTCTGCAACAGTAATATCCCCCATATCCAAAATACCAATAAGACTCGCATTTGAAGTCAAAGGCTTGATTCTATAACCATTTGGAGAAGGCGATAAAACAAGTGGGTCAGACATGGATGCATTAATATATCTAATCTTCATCTTATCTGTATCAACAATACCTAAGAACAATACAGTATATTTATCTTGAAGGTGCATTCCTTTAATCGCTTTATCGATTGCATGAATTACACCAACTAAATCTTCTTTATCTTCAATAATTTTTACCGTATTCATTACCAAACCCATGATAAGAGCAGCAGGCAAACCTTTACCAGAAACGTCTCCTAACATAAGCAAAGTTCTGTTTTGATCAATCGGAAGAATAGAAAAATAGTCACCCGATACGTTTACTAAAGGACGGAAATATGTAGCTATTTTCAGTTTTGGAATATTTGGAATTTTTTGTGGTAAGAACGACTGCTGAGTTTCAGCAAGTTGTTGCCATTCTTTTGTAGTCGCAGCAATTTCTGACAATTGAGAGATTGTTTTTGTACGAGAAATAAAACGTTTATACTCTTCAAATAAAATAGGATAGATGCTTTCATCAAAAAGTTTTGTATATCTACAGAAAACGTATAAATGTTGTTTTTCTGAACAAAGGAAGAATCCTCTTGCTTTTTTTTGTTTTGAAGTAACACCTATATGTCTATCAAAGAAATAAATACCGTCAGACCAACCTTCTGAAAAGTGTTGATCGAGTTTTTCTCGAGTTGTTTCCGAAGTAACTATACGACTTGGACTATTATACAAAATATAATTTTTTATTCTGTCTATTAATAAAACAGCACAATCGCCTTGTTTTTCAAGAAAGTCAGTTATTGCCCCGTAAAAATCATCCAACGTATAACAGAATCTTAATTTGTCAATAAAATTCCTTAAAAGAAGTGTTTCACCGGCTTCTAAATTTCTTTTTCGTACATATTTTAGCAAAACAGATTTTAATTTATTACACAAAAACAATACTGCCAAAAATACAACAAAAACAACCAGTAAAGTATACACAGAGAAAGACTTTTGAGATTTGATTGGAATCAAAAAAACAACCAAACAAGCAAAAAGAAGAACTGCAAGTATGTTTACTGAGACTATAACTAATTTCCTTTGCGTTTTATACATATCCACCTCAAAATTATAGATATAACCATTCTAACACATTATCGGCAGAAAATGGAAAAAAGTTATTAAATTTCCGTATAATAATACTTTCTATTTTAGCGTTCTAATTGAGAAAGATTTATTAAAGATGGACTTGTAGTAGGATTTTCTAATTCCATAAATTGTTTTAACACATCTTTTTGTTTAGAAGATAAATGCTGAGGAATTTGAACCATTACTTTTACATAAAGGTCACCTTTTCTACTTCCGCCAGAAATAGGAACTCCTTCACCTTTTATTCTTAACAATTTTCCGTTTGTTGTTCCCGCAGGAATTTTTATAGTTACGTTTTTATTATCCAATGATTTTATTGTGATTTCTGCACCGAGTGTTGCTTGTGAAAATGACACTGGAACAGCACAATACAAATCTTCGTTAGAACGTTCAAACAATGGATGAGATTCAACGTGAATTACAACAACTAAATCACCAGCTGGACCACCATTTTGACCAACGTCACCTTGTCCATGAATAACAATACGTTTTCCGTCATCTGTACCTGCTGGAATTTTTAAAGACATTTTTTTATTTTTTTCTTCTATTCCAGTTCCTCTACAAGATGAACATGGTTTATCAATTACAGTACCTTTGCCACCACATTTTGGACAAACTTGCTGAATTGTGAAAAATCCGTTTCCTTGTCTTACTTGCCCCATTCCATTACATGTTGGACAAGTTTTTTTGCTTGAACCAGGAGCGCCACCACTTCCGTTACAAGCTGAACATGCTTCATTATGTCTAAAATGAATATCTGCAGAAGTTCCGTAAACAGCATCTTTAAAACTAAGTCTTAAATCATAACGCAAACTAGCTCCTGCTGCTGGTCCCGAAGAACGACTGCTTCTAGAACCGCCCCCAAAGCCTCCACCAAAGATGCTATCAAAAATATCACTAAAGCCGCCTCCGGCTCCACCAAATAAATCGCTAAAATCGTGGAACGCATGTGAATATCCTGCACCACCGCCTTGATCCATGCCTTCCAAACCAGCAAAACCGTATTGATCGTAAATAGGACGTTTTTTTTCATCAGAAAGAACTTCATAAGCTTCTGTTGCTTCTCTAAATTTTTCTTCCGCAGCTTTGTCACCTGGATTTCTATCTGGGTGATATTTTACAGCTAATTTTCTGTATGCTTTTTTAATATCATCTTGTGCAGCTGATTTTTCAACACCTAAAACTTCATAATAATCGCGTTTTGCCATAATATTTTACCTAAAATAAAACAAATTTTTATACTTTAATAATACTAAAAAATAAGCCTTTCTACAATAGAAAGGCTTATTTGCAAATCATCAATTAATCAGAACAAATTCCATCTGATTACTTGATTAATTATTTTTCGTCTTGAACTTCGTATTCAACGTCGTCAGCTGAGCCTTTGTTGAATCCAGATGCATTTCCACCATTTGCATTAGAATCTGTGTTTGCATCAGGATTTGCACCGTCTGGACCAGGTTGAGCACCTGCAGCACCTTGTTGTTTATAAAGTTCTTCAGCAATTTTGTAAGAAGCTTGTTTTAATTCTTCTGTTTTTGCTTTGATTTCTTCTACATTATCACCTTGCATTGCTTGTTTTAATGCAGCGATTGCATCATCGATTTTTTGTTTTTCTGCACCATCAACTTTGTCACCAAGGTCTTTTACAGATTTTTCTGTAGCATAAATCAAAGAGTCAGCTTCGTTACGAGCATCTACACTTTCGCGTTTTGCTTTGTCGGCAGCTGCATTTGCTTCTGCATCTTTTACCATTTTGTTGATTTCATCTTCGCTCAAACCAGAAGAAGATGTAATCTGGATGTGTTGTTCTTTTCCTGTTCCTAAATCTTTTGCAGAAACATGAACGATACCGTTTGCATCGATGTCGAATGTAACTTCAATTTGAGGAACACCACGAGGAGCAGCTGGAATACCAACTAAATCAAAGCGTCCCAAAGTTCTGTTTTGGTCAGCCATTTCGCGTTCACCTTGTAATACGTGAATAGAAACTGCTGTTTGACCATCTGCAGCTGTAGAGAAGATTTGGCTTTTCTTTGTAGGAATTGTTGTATTGCGTGGAATAAGTTTTGTGAATACACCACCCATTGTTTCAATACCTAAAGAAAGTGGAGTTACGTCAAGAAGAAGAACGTCTTTTACATCACCACCAAGAACACCACCTTGAATTGCAGCACCAACAGCAACTGCTTCGTCAGGGTTTACGGCACGGCTACCTTCTTTTCCAAAAATTGCTTTTACAACTTCTTGAACTTTTGGCATACGAGAAGAACCACCAACTAAAAGAACTTCATCAATTTTATCAGCTGTAAGACCAGCATCTGCTAAAGCTTTTCTACATGGTTCTTTTGTTCTTTCATATAAATCATCTGTCATTTGTTCAAACTGAGCACGTGTAAGTGATTTTTGAAGGTGTTTTGGACCTGTTGCATCAGCTGTAATAAATGGAAGATTAATATCTGTTGTTGTTTGGTTAGAAAGATTGATTTTTGCATTTTCAGCTGCTTCGCGTAAACGTTGCATAGCCATTGGGTCGTTAGACAAATCAATACCAGTATCTTTTTTGAATTCAGCGATGAGCCAGTTGATAATAGCACGGTCCCAGTCATCACCACCAAGGTGTGTATCACCATTTGTAGATTTTACTTCAAATACACCATCACCAAGTTCAAGGATAGAAATATCGAATGTACCACCACCAAGGTCATAAACAGCGATTGTTTTTTCTTTATCTTGATCTTTATTAAAACCAAATGCCAAAGAAGCAGCTGTAGGTTCGTTGATAATACGTTTTACTTCCAAACCAGCGATTTTACCAGCATCTTTTGTAGCTTGACGTTGAGCATCATTAAAGTAAGCAGGAACTGTAATTACAGCTTCTGTAACTTCTTGACCAAGATAATCTTCTGCTGTTTTTTTCATTTTTTGGAGAATAAAAGCAGAAATTTCCTGTGGGCTATACTGTTTTTTTGCACCATTTTCCTCAACTTCAACACGAACGTCTGCACCATTATCAATTACTGTGTAAGGTAATTTTGTTGCTTCGCCAGAAAGTTCACTGAATCTGTGTCCAATAAGACGTTTTACAGAATAAATTGTGTTTTTTGGATTTGTAACCATTTGGTTCTTTGCTGGAGCACCAACAATTCTGTCGCCTTTAGATGTAAAACCTACGATAGAAGGAGTTGTTCTTCCACCTTCAGAATTCTGAATTACAACTGGTTCACCGTTTTCCATAACAGCAACACAAGAGTTTGTTGTTCCCAAGTCAATACCAATAATTTTTCCCATTTCTATTTCCTCTTTCTCTTTAATTGTTTGCTAAATTTATGCTTTTGGTACACTTACCATTACTTTTGCATGTCTAATAATTCTATCTTTTAGTTTATAACCTTTAAGATAAACTTCTTTTAAAGTTTGTTCTTTTACATCTTCTTCTACACGACCAATTGCTTCGTGTTCATCAGGATTAAAAGAATCACCAACTTTTCCGTATCCAACTAAATTATATTTGGATTCAAGCATATTAACCAAAGATTTATTAATCATCTTAATTCCATCTGCCATTGATTTTACATCACTTGCAGTTGAAGCAGCTTCAACAGTTCTGTCAAAGTTATCAAGACTTTCTAGTAAATCTCCCAAAAGATTTGCATTTGCATAATCAAATGTTTCTTGTTTTTCTTTAAGCATGCGTTTGCGATAATTATCAAAATCAGCAGCACGTCTTAAAAGTTGATCTTTTAAATCTGCATTTTCTTTTTCGAGTTCAGCGATTTTATCTTCCGCAGATTTTTCAGCTTGTTCTGTTTGTTCTTTACTCTCTTCCTCAGCCTGAACAGTAGCCTCCTCTGTTTGATTTTCTACTTTTTCTTCTGTCTGTGTTTCAATGTTTTGAGTTTCTTCTGCCATAAAATAATCCTTTATATAAAAATAATAATTTTAATCTGAATTCGTCAACAAAAAAAATAAAAAATTTTTAATTGCAATATTATAAATCTTTTTTCATTCTATTGGAAGATATGAGACATAAATTTATGTTACTAAAAAAATCCGCGTGATAAAAAAATTTCCCCTTACTCTGCAATAAAATCCAACTTTCTTAAAACCATTTGCATAACAGTTGAGCGTTCTGTAATAATTCGGCCTTCTGCGGTAATACCTGGAATTAATCTTGCGGTTTGACCTGTTTTAGTTTTCAAATATGGGTCTTTGATTTTTGCTTCAACAATAAAAATTGGTTGTCCGTCTGGACTTAAACTTACATCTGGCGGAACAAGGCTAACTTCTGTTTCAATTTGACCGTATCTGCTTGGGGGAAGTCCTGGAAATTTGATTTTTACGCCATTTCCAACTTTAATTCTTGCCACGTAAGATGGATCTACGTAAAGTTCGGCAATTAATGCTTGATTATCTTCTGGCACAATTTTGATTATTTCTTCACCAGCCAAAATGTAATCACCTTGATTCACTTTTTTTGTTTCTGTAATTCTTCCGCTAATTGGAGCATAAATTGTTGAATTCTTAATTGCACGTTTTAGTTCTGTAATATTTGTTTCTATTGTTCGTTTGGAAGTTTGAAGTTGTTTTAATGTGTCATTTGTATTTATAAATTGAGTGTGAAGCCAAGTTTTGTACGAAAGTTCAGTTTGTTTTAGTTCATTTTGCAAATCTTCTATAACTTGCATAACTTTTAGCATTTCTGGTGCTTCTTCTTCTCTTTTTAGTTTGATTTTTGCATCTTTTAGAATAGTTTCGTATCTTTCTTTTTCTAACAAATATGCTGCCGATTTTAAATATGCGTTTTCTGTTTCTTGCAAAGCTGGATATTCGT
>SUWN01000053.1:0-7063 GCA_015061465.1 Treponema bryantii
GTTTACAGGAAGAATAAATAATTGGCACGAATTTTCTTCACAAAATAATTCAGCACCTTTAATTAATTCTATACTAAAATCATCATGAATATTATGAACAACAAGTCCAATTCGAGTCATGTGGTAAAGCCTTCTAAAAAATATTATGATTTTACATTTTTGAAAAAACGAATCGATATTTTTAACTAACTAGATTATAACATATAATCGCTATTCAGTCCATAAATTGATGCTGCATAAGATGATACTTTAGAAAGAGCTTTAGAAGCTGCTCGTGGATTTTGCAAAATTAAATTATTAAATTCATCTGCTGGAATTTTGATAATTTCACAATCAGAAATTGCTTTTATGCAGGAATTACGACTCTTTTTTAAAATAGAATCAACTTCTCCAAAAAAATCACCTTGGTCAAAATAAACTATCGTCTTTTCTGAAATTTCACAAACGGTTCCATGTTTTAGATAGTAAACAAAATTTGAATCATCCCCTACATCGTACAAAATAGAATCTTTTTTACAATGAACTGTATTTTCTTCAGTTTGAATTACAGACGGATTTATAAACAAAATTCGTTTTAGAATTCCAATAAAGTTTTTTGAATCGTATTCTGGCAAAAGATAGATTTCACTTTGTAATAAAATGTTAAAAAATTGGGAAACATAAATCATTTGGGCGCAAAATAAAAACAAATAGAAAAAAATAAAAACGGTGAACATCATTATAATCAACGTGCTTATTGCGCCATAAATAAAATTATAATTTGAATAATTCAAAAATTTTCTTAAAAAAAGATTTATCACAAAAAAACTTGCGGTACAAATCAAACTGTAAAAAAGGCACAAGGTTAATCTAGGTTTTGTTCCTGAAAGAAACTTATAAGCACAAACTGTAAGAATAAAAATGATTGAATACATCAACGCTGTAATAATTACATTTGAATTTATCTTAAAAAGCGGCGGCAAATAAGTTTTGATTTGATCAAAAAACGGCAACGAAAAAAACTGATTAAACATGAATGCAAAAAGAACAACTATTACAACCACAAAAATCAAAAAGAATTCTGCCAAAAACATAAAAAGTTGATTAAAAATATTTTTTCGTTTTGAAACGGAACGAAATATTTTAGACATCGCTCTTACAATTGAAGAAAACAATCTTCGAGCCATCCAAATTATCCAAAAAGAAAGAAAAATATCAAGAATTGTAAATTTATTTGTTCGCATAATTTGCGAAATATAAGGTTTTACATCAAAAACTGGCTCAATTGTTTTTGCAATTTGCATTACATAAGTGTAAATTCCTGGAGAAATTTTTAAAAGCCAAACCATTAATGTAAGGATGATTAACGAAATTGGAATGAATGAAAAAACAAATCCAAAAGAACAAGATGCCGCACTTTCCCATAAATTATTTTTTGTAAAATTTGAAAACGACAAATAAATAAACTGACAAAATTTTGCAAACGTGTTTTTGTGTTTTTTCATAATATAAATATAACATAAAATAAATATTTCTTATAGTAAAAATGTTTTTTCGCACAATTGTTCAAGTTCATCTTCTGAATGACTTACAAAAATTATTGCACGAGATTCTTTTTGCAAAATATTTTTTGTCATCAAAATTAATTTCTGCTTTTTTTCTAAATCTTGTGATTGAAAAGGTTCATCCATTAATAATAAATCACTTGGATATGCAAAAGCACGAGCCAAAGAAACTCGCTGTTTTTCTCCACCACTCAATTCGTTTGGAAAATTATCTTTTTTGTATAGCAACTCAAATTCTTTTAAATAATTTATCGCAATTTGTTCAGCTTCATCTTTTGGCATAATTTTTTCTAAAGGAAGCATCACATTTTTTAAAACAGAAATAAATGGAATCAATCTATGTTCTTGAAAAACGTAGGATATTTTTATGTTTGATTTTTTTTGAATTGAACCAGTTATTACAAAAGTATTGTCTTTAAGCAAAACGTCAGCAATACAATTTAATAAAGTTGTTTTACCTTTCCCTGACGGCCCTTTTATTCCAATAATTTGGTTTGATTTTAATTCTAAAGAAAAATCAGAGAACAATTTTTTTTCTTCTTGCGAAACGCTTAAATCTTTTATTTGTAAGATGAATTCATTTTGTTCCATTTTCATAATTTTTCCCAAATGTTTTTTTTATAAAAAAATCTAACAGTCTTTCAAAAATAAAACTTATACACACAATAATTATTGTAATTGCAAAAACTTCTTGAGCTTCCAAATGAAGTTGTGATTTTTGTAAAATTGTTCCAACAGATTTTGCAGGCAAACTTAAAACTTCGCTAGCAATAACAACTTTCCATGATAAACCAAATGTTGATAAAACTCCATTCCAAAAAAAAGGTGTAATTGATTTTAGAACAATATTTTTAAAAACTTGAATTTTTGTTAAATTAAACACTTTTGCCATTTGTAAAAGAGAATTATCAATTTTACTAAATCCCTTGTGAATTGATGTAATCATAATTGGTAAAGACATTAAAACAGAAGTTACAATAGGAACTGTTCCAGATTTAAACCAAAATAAAATCAAAAGAATAACTGAAATAACCGGAGTTACTCTTATAATTGCCAAAGGAATTTTTAAAAAAGAATTAAAAAATTCTGAATATCCGCAAAAAATTCCTAAAATAAACCCGACAAAAATACTAATAAAAAAAGCAGAAAATGTTCTGCCCATTGTAACAAGAACATTCTGCCAAAATATGTTTTTTGTACACAAATTGATTATTGTATAAAAAACGTCGAGCGGCGTTGGTAAAATCAATTTTGAATCAATTATTTTTGCAAATATCGACCAACTTAGAGTAATGAAAAAAATTGAAAATAAATATGCAAAAATCTTTTTTTGTTTACTTTTCAACTTAAACCCTCAAAAATATTTATTCTGAATAAAAAAAGTTATCATCAGGAAGTTTTGGTCCAATGGATTTTTTGTCTATTTGTTGAAAAATATTCAATAAACTATAAATTTGTTCTTTTGCTTGATTTGCAGGTACATAAACGTATGATGAATAAGGAATTATTTTTTCAACAATTTGAGCATTTAATCCAAGTTCATGTTTTTGTGTATATTCAGCTGCAATTTTAGGATGATTTAATGTATTTTCTAAGGATTTTTTATATTCATCAAGAAAATCTTTTACTAAAGTAGGATTTTTTTTTGCAAATTCTTTTGTACAAACAATTACTGTTAAAGGATAATTTTCAAATTCTTTATTAAATTTTTTGAATTCTTCTTGCAAATCAATTGATTTTTTTAAATTTGAATCTTTATTTGTTGCGATTGTTGCAAAAGGTTCTGGTAAAACTGCATAATCAATCTGATTTTCAATCAAATAAGAAGGAATGTTTGTAGTCGGCACAGAAAAATTTAGATTTGCTTTAATTCCATTTTGATTTAGCAAATACAAAAACATATATTCTGGGGTTGAACCTTGACCTGCAACATAAACTTCTTTGTCTTTTATATCAGAAAATTGTTTTATATTTTCGTCTTTTGTAACTAAAGAAAGATTTCCATTTCCACAAATTGCAACACATTTGATTTTTTCAGAAAGATTGTATGCTTTTGCAGCAACATTTAATGGCATAAAAGCAATATCAATTTCATTTTTTACCATTTTTGGCAATACAGCTTGTGGATTAGCAAACTTTTCAAAAATATATTTACTTTTTGTGGAATTTGAATTTTCTTCCATCATAAAACTAATTGGAATACAACTTGGTCCGTTTAATATTCCAACATTTATTTTTTTTTCTTCTGGCTTTTTTGCAAGAATTATTACAAAAATCAAAAAGAGCGGAATCCACATTAAAAGAGAATTTTTTTTCATTTTTCTACCTATACTTTATGAATTATAATTATACACAACTACAGGAGATTTTTGAATATTATTCTCTTTTTTCTTTATAAGTTTTATCTTCAATTTTTCACCATTGCATTCAATACTTACGGTATCAAAATTTTGGCCCATTTTTGATAAAAGTTCCATAGAAAGAGGATCTTCAACTTCTTTTCGTAACAAACGTTTCATTGGACGAGCGCCCATTGCTGGATTATAACCGTGTTGAATTAAATATTCTCTTGCTTTTGGTTTTATAGAAATCTTTAGATTTTTTTCTGATAATCGTTCTGCAAGTTCATTTAATTGAATATCAAGAATTTTTGAAATCTGTTCTTTATTTAAAGCGTCAAAAACAATTACATCATCAATTCTGTTAATCAATTCTGGATTCATCAATCTCTTTAATTCATTCATTGCTCCAGCTTTAATTTCTTCATAAGAAATTACGCCTTCTTTTGTTGCAAACCCCACTCTTCCTTCATTTGTAATTTGTCTTGCACCTGCATTACTTGTCATAATAATTATTGTATTTCTAAAGTTTACAGTGTGACCAAGGTTATCGCAAAGTTCCCCTTCTTCCAAAAGTTGAAGCAATAAATTAAATACGTCAGGATGTGCTTTTTCAATTTCATCCAATAAAACTACTGAATATGGATTTCTTCTAACTTTTTCTGTAAGAACTCCACCTTCTTCATAACCAACGTATCCAGGAGGAGCTCCAACAAGTCTGCTTGAATTATGTTTTTCCATGTAATCTGACATATCAATTCTTATTAACGAATCTTCTCTTCCAAACAAATATTTTGCAAGAGCTTTTGCAAGTTGTGTTTTTCCAACTCCAGTCGGACCTAAGAAAATAAATGAACCTAAAGGATGTTTTGGTGAAGAAATGCCTGCTTTACTTCTTCGAATTGCACCAGAAATAATTTTTACCGCATCATCTTGACCAACAACAGTTTTATGCATTTCCGCTTCCATTTTAAGAAGACGTGAAACTTCTGAAGTTGACATTTGTTCAAGAGGAATTCCTGTCATATTACTGATAATTTTTTCTATATCGTTTACAGATACATTTCTATTTTTTACAACAAATGTTTTTTCCCACATTTCGCTATAAAGAGTAAGTTTTTTTCTTAATTCAATTACTTTATCTCTAATTACAGCTGCATTTTCGTAATCTTGTGTTTGAACTAATTTATTTTTTTCTTCTTCCAGTTGTTTTTTTTGATTCTCAAGCAAAGTTAATTCACTAGGTTTTTCCTGTTCTTGAATCTTTTTAAATGCGCCTGCTTCATCCAAAATATCAATTGCTTTATCTGGCAAAACTTTTTCTGGAATATAACGACGTGATAATTTGATAATTGCAGGAATTACATCATCTTCGTATTTTACTTTGTGATATTCTTCGTACTTATTTTTAATTCCTCGCAAAATCTGTTCAGTTTCTTCTTCAGTTGGTTCATCAACTTTTACAACCTGAAATCTTCTTTCAAAAGCCATATCTTTTTCGATATGTTTTCTATATTCTTTAGTAGTTGTTGCACCTATAATTTGAATTTCACCACGGGAAAGTGCAGGTTTCATAATATTTGAAGCGTCCATTGTTCCTTCTGGACCGCCTGCCCCTATTATTGTATGAAGTTCGTCTATAAAAAGAATGATGTCTTTATTTTCTGCAAGTTCAGTCATCATTTTTTTCATTCGTTCTTCAAATTCACCACGATATTTTGTTCCTGCAACTAAAGCTGCTAAATCTAAAGATAGAATGCGTTTTTTGATTAAATCAACAGGAACGTTTCCTTGTGCAATTCGTTGAGCTAAACCTTCTACAATTGCAGTTTTTCCAACTCCAGGTTCGCCTGTTAAAACAGGATTATTTTTTGTTCTTCTAGAAAGAATTTGAATAATTCTGTTAATTTCTTTATCACGCCCAACAACAGGATCAGTTTTTTCTTCCAAAGCAAGTTTTGTAATATCGCGACTGTATTCAGATAAAAATGTTATTTTATTTTGTTTAGGTTTCTTTTCTTCAGGAGATTTTATTTCAGAAAAAACACCAAACAATTCCGTTTTTATTCCAGTTTCAAAAAGTTTTTCAAAGGATGAATCAAAAATCAATTCTTTTTTTGTTTCAAAAGCCGAAGATTGTTTTCTAACTTGAACATCAACAATTGCTGCACGAACATCTTCTATAGATAAATTGTTATTTCTTATGTAATGGTATGTTTTGCTTCCTTCTTCTCTAATTGCAGCAAGTAACAAATGTTCAGTTCCTACATAATTATTTTTTAATGCACCAGATTCAATATAAGCAACATCAATCAATCTTTGAACCCTACGGCTTTTTGGTAATTGCGCTAAAGTTGGTTCACTTGTGTCGGCTTCAAAATAATTTTTTAATTGTTCAATATAGTGTTGAGGTGTTAAACCTAATGATTTAAAAACAGAATATGCGAGACAATCAGGTTGTTTTAAAATTGATAAAATCACATGTTCTGGTAAAATTTGTCTGCTTCCAAGTTGTCTTGCTTCATCTTGTGCCAAAATAAAAATAACTTTTTTTGCACGAGGAGAAAAAGAATTCATGATTACCTCTAAAAACTATTATCCTTTTAATTCAATTTTTTCAAAGGATTGTTGTAAAATAACGGCTCTCAATCTTTGTATTTTCATTTTATGATTATCAGCAATTTCTTCTTCAAACGAAAAATCATAATTATCCAAAAGATAGTCTATATGATGATCTTTAATTTGATATATCAAGGAAACAAAATTTATCTCTTGTGGCAAAGAAATGATTTTCAATTCCACACCAAATTTTATCGCCATGATTACACTCATTGCTTCATTAAAATCAAAGAATAAAGAAAAAAGAACTTTACCCCAAGATTTTTGTACAAAATTTTGAGCATATACCGATTTATTATCGGCAAAAAATGCCTTAATCTTGCGTTCTTTTTTAATTATTAACTGACAGATCGATTTTAAATCTATACTTTGGTCTATTTCTGTCTGGCAAAGATTCACGTCTGTTGAAAGTTCAAAAATATAATTTTCTTTTTCATAATCTGTGGTAGAATCAAAAACTTTTTTTATACAATAACCTTTTTTATTTATTTCTTTTTTTAGAGTTTCAAATTCACCACTTAAAACAATTCCCGGAATGTGACAATATACAGAAAATTTTAA
>SUWN01000053.1:7163-9404 GCA_015061465.1 Treponema bryantii
TTAACTCTTTCTTAAAATATCTAATGGTTTTTCTTTTCCAGCTTTTACAGAAGGAATGATTGAAACTATGAGCGATAACAAAATTGTTGCAACAAGAATCAAACTGATACTTCCAACTGGAATATTGATTGGAATTTCTGCCAAATAATACGCAGGGTCCATTAATTTAATTGTTGAAATTTCAGAAACTGGAACTCCTTGAAGTAAATAAACGAATTTTGCAACATAATTTACGATATTTTCAATAAAATGAAGAATTTCGTTTGCTTTTAATGAACATAAAAGACCAATTGGTAAACCGATACAAATTCCACCAAGACCGCACGCCATTCCTGTAAGCAAGAAGGCAAACGTAATTCCTTTTGGTTTTGCACCAATACTTTTTAGAATTGCAATTTCTTTTTTGCGTTCCATTACAAGCATTATAATTGCAGAAGAAATATTTACACTTGCCACAAGAACAATCAACATCATTACAAAAACAAGCATTACTTTTGTAGAAGAAAAGTTTTCAAATTCTGCAACATGAATCTGATTCCATCTGTAAAAATTTGCATATCTTCCAGCTTTATTTTTTAATTTTTGTTGTAATAACGCAAGTTCAGGAGAAAATGCGTCTTCACTTTCTATCATGATAGAAAAATCTGCGTTTGATAAAGCAATAAATGAATATGCGGTTTCAATTGGAATAAAAATCCAAAGCGCATCCAATTCCTGATAACCAGAAGAAACAATTGCACAAACTTTAAACGAAGTCAATTTTGGTGAAACTTTTCCATTTATTGATTTTGTTGTAATGATTCTAAAAGTGTCGCCAACGTGCAAATTAAGTAATTCTGCCATTTTTTGACCAATAACCGCAGTTTTACTTAAATTTTCAGCATTTGCAAAATCTTGTGTAGAACCTTCAATCACTTTAAATAATTTATTAAATGATTTATTTCTTAAAAAAATGTCTTTTTCAACACCACGAATTTGCGCTCCTGTTCGCATAGATTTTCCACTTGCAAGAGCATTTACACTGACTTCTGCAAACGTATCAACAACGCCATCAACTTCCTTAAATGCTTTTGAATAATTTATAAAATTTTCCGCATTTTTTGTATAACTAATTCCTCTTGCTACATACGCTTGAATATGGCTTGAAGACAAACCGATAATTCTTTCTGTCATTCCATCAATCATTCCGTTTGTTATGGAAAGAACAACTATCAGAGGAACTAAACTTAATCCAATACAAAGCAATGCTCCAAAAAAACTTCTTCTTGCTGAAGATTTTTTATCTACGCGAGGAAAAATCAATCTTTTTGCAAACATCAACGAAGATTTAAAAGTCATTTATCATCCTCTGAAATTTTGATTTTTTCTACTTGCGCATTTTTTATTTTGTAACAAATATCACCTTTTTTTGCCAAATTCATATCGTGAGTTACAAGCAAAAGTGTTTTATTGTATTTTTCTACCATAGAAAATAACAAATCACCAATTAATTGTGCGTTTGCTGGGTCCAAGTTTCCTGTTGGTTCGTCTGCTAAAATTAAAGTTGGATTATTAATCAAAGAACGAGCAACAGCTACACGTTGCCTTTCGCCACCAGAAAGTTGTGAAGGTAGATGATTTCTTCTATCATAAACACCAACGTCATTTAAAAGTTGCAACGCTTTTTCTTCAGCTTGTTTTTTAGACATTCCTGCTATAAATGCAGGCATATAAACATTTTCCAAAGCAGTAAAATCTTTTAACAAATAGTGAAATTGAAAAATCAATCCTAAAAATTTAGAGCGATATTCTGCAATTTCATTTTCGTTTAAATTTCCTAAATCCCAATTTCCTGCAACAACACTTCCAGCAGTAATAGAATCAATTCCACCTAAAATATTCAATAAAGTACTTTTTCCGCTTCCACTTTCACCAACAATTACAATCTTTGAACCTTCTTCAATTTTTAAGTTCAAATTTTTTAAAACTGTTAGTTTTTCGCTATCACTGATATATGTTTTTTCCAAATCTTTTATTTTGATTATACTACTCATCGTGCAAAACCTCCGCAACTGTCAATTTTAAGACATTTTTACTTGCTGCCCAACAAGAAATTAATGGTGAAATCACGCCAAATAACGCAATCATTACAACTTCATTAAAGAATACTTTTGCTGGAATATTTGCATAAATTGCGTAAGATGAATTTTCTTGAACAAATTGAATATTTTCTGGATTAAAAATAAGTGTAACTAAATATTG
>SUWN01000009.1 GCA_015061465.1 Treponema bryantii
TTGCATGGAACGAAGAAGAAAATCACTGGGAAACAGAACACCACATGTTCACACTTCCACAAGAAAAATATTGGGACACATTAGAAAGCGACCCAGGTGCAGTAAAAGGCGACCTTTACGACTTAGTTTTAAACGGCTACGAACTTGCTTCAGGTTCAATGCGTATCAACGACCCAGAATTGCAACAACGCATCTTCAAAATCGTTGGATTTAGCCAAGAACGCGCAGAAAAAGCATTTGGCTTCTTAGTTCAAGCATTCAAATTCGGTGCTCCACCACACGGAGGAGTTGCTCCAGGACTTGACCGCCTTGTAATGCTCATGCGCCACGAAGAAAGCATCCACGAAGTAATCGCCTTCCCTAAAAATAACGTTGCAGCCAGCCCAATGGACGATTGTCCATCGGAAGTTGACCAACAGCAGTTAGACGATTTACATATTGTTATTAAAGCGTAAGTATAAAGTTGGGCTGGCGCCAGCCCAATGGATTGCGGGTTGATAATGAAATTACAACCCGCAAAACGTGAGAGTCAAGGCTTTAAGCGAACGATAGAGAGCGTGCATTGACCGAGAATAACAACATAATCAAAAATGGACGAGCGTGATTATTTTGAAAAATAACACGCTCTTTTTTTTCTTCACCTTTTATTAAATATAGAAATTTTGTATGATATATTTATGAAAAAAGCATTTATTTTTATTTTATTATTTACATGTATTTCTATTTTTGCAGTTTCTGAAAATAACAAAAAATATTTTGAGTTTGTAAATGAATATCCAACAATAGATATTCAGATTGCAGAACAAGATTTTGTTTTCTTGTTAGATTCTGGTTCAAATAAATCTTTCTTGTCAAATAAAATGATAAAAAAACTTGGAATCGAAGATTTAAACAATAAAAAAGCAACTCAAAATATTTTAGAAGAGTTTGATGAATCAAAAGTTTATTTTTACATTAAACTTTCGGACTTTCAAATTGGCCCAGAGAATATAAAGGAAATAACACTATTTTCTGAAAAAGAAAAATCATCGTTCTTTGAAAAATACAGTGATATAGATGGAATATTAGGTTTAGATGTTCTTCATGAATTTTCAAATTTGATAATAGATTATAAAAATAAACGAATTTATTTTAATACAACTGAAAAAATTGAAAATACAGTAAATTCATCTTCTAAAAAATTTAGCAAAGAAGAATTAGATAAATTTTCACAAGAAATGAAAGCTATATATGAGACATATAAAGATAATCCTAGTGTAAAAAATGTAACATATGGTTATAAACCATCAATTCCTATAGTTTCGGCTTTTATTGAAAGTGAAGAAAAAAACGCAATTATCTGCACAGGATTTCTCGAAAAAAATTCTGTGATATTTGTAGATGAAAATCAAACAAAGTCCTCTGTTAATAAAAAAATCAAAATTGGAACAAAAACATTCAAAAAAACAACTTTCGATTTACTAGAAAATAATTTTTTAGATAATGAGTCGCTTATAAAAACAATAAATAATACAAATAATTCAATATTACTTGGGCATGGTTTTCTAAAAAACAAAATAATTCAATTTGATTTCAAAAACGGAAATTGCGCTATCATACCGTAAAATATGTTCAGTTTACAAAAGCACGTACAAGTTTTGTAGCGCAAAACTTGAGGCGCAAGCAAAATTAATTAACGGTAACAAATGTTCAGAAGCTTGCGCCATCATACCGTCATAATCTGTTGAATTTCGGCGTGAGAACTTTCTTTAGTATCATTCATCTTGCAAGTTGTAAACGGCGCCAACGGCATTCCATTTTTTTCAAAAATCGTAACTGGCCCATAATTAAACCAAGCGTATCTTGCGTTCACAGGATTTTCTACTTTTTTAGAACTTAAAATGATTTTTGAACAATCAGATTTATCAAATTCAAATTCTGCAGGATAAAAAATTCCATCGTCGCCAGCAATTTCAAAACCAGTAAAATCTTCAGCAAGTTTTTCACCGGCAATTTCTTCCATCTGGCGTAATTCTTCCAAACGTTTATTATCTTCCCGAACTTCAAAACCATCTTTTACAAAATCAAAAGTCAAAATCACTTTTCCGCAAGTTCCATTTTCACCAGAAACACAAAGAGCTTCCTTCAATTTTGGCGCAAAAGCATCAGTTTCTTCTATTAAGTCATAAGCCACGTTCATCGCGCCCAAAGCCAATCGTTCAGCAACAACTTTTTTCCCGCGAGGATGAATATCATTAAAATCGCCCAAATCCAAAGCACAAGCCATACCAGTGTTTTTAATTCCAGTAAAAACTTTTTCTTGTGCCTGACGAATCAAACACCAATGTTTAAAATCTTTATCTTGTTTATAACGATGAACTGGCAACTGAACAAACAAGAAAGGCAATTTTTCATCACACCAATCTTCGCGCCATTTATGAATCAAAGTTCCAAAAAGTTTTTCGTAAAAATAAGGTTTGTGATCATCACTTTCACCCTGATACCAAATAAATCCGCGCAAACTGTAAGGCAAAAGCCGCTTAATCATACATTCATAAAGCCCACTTGGTCTGTAAGGATTTTTGCACGATTTTGGACCCGGCCACGGACAATTACCAATTTTTGATGCAAGTTCATCCCAGCCAATATCTGGTTTTTCAGCATAATAAGGAGCCGCTCTTTTATTCCACAAATCAAGTTCAACTTCATAATCGTCATAATCTTTACATTGCTGTTCAATTGATTTTTCACCAATTTCAGAATCCCAATCTTCAAGATAAGTGCGCAAATCAGCGTCTTTTTCCATACAAGATTTTGGAATCCAAGCCGACGCACTAGTTCCGCCCCAGTTACAACCAATAACCCCAACAGTCACACCAAGCTCACGAGCCAATTTTTTTGCAAAAAAGTAGCCAACCGCACTCCATGCGCCACAACCATCGTCGCCCCAAGTTCCCCAAGCCGTGTTACGTTCAGAATCATAAAATTTTTGGTCCATCCAACCAATTTTTTGCGTATAATAAAAACGAACATTTGGACATTTTTCGTTAGCAAGTTCATCCGACCCTTCCGAACAATTTTTCAACTCAAATTCCATGTTCGATTGCCCGCCCGCAAGCCAAACTTCGCCCACAGAAACATCAACAAAAGTTTTAGAAAAATCACCAAATTTTACAACAAGCGAACAACCCTCCTGCGCACAAACTGGCGGCAACCAAACTTCCCAACGTCCATTCACCAATTTTCCACTATTTTTCCCAATCGATTTTCCATTTTTGTCAAACAATTCCGCAAAAACACGCCCTTGCTCGTCGCTCCACCCAAAAACACAAATATTTTTTTCTCTCTGCAAAACACAATGGTCCGAAAATACAGCTGCTACTTCAAACATAAAATTTCCTCATAAAAAATTTGGAGGTTCCCGTCGCAAGCTATCGCTTGCTAACAAGTTTTTTTCGTTTCACTACAAAAACTTGACGGTCGCGCTTTTCGGTGTTCCGCTTTCGCTTCAGCCTCCTCGCAGCATCTGTTATTTTCGGGCGTGACCCGAAAATCCCATCAGCCTACTGCGGTGGCCGCCTTCGGCGCACCTACAATCGCTAACCCTTAAAAAAAATTATAAAACCAAATTACAAATATTTATACAAAAAAAAGATATGTTAATTGCATAAAAAAAATATAAAATCTGCACGCGAATTCAACCAACCGTTGTTTTTTAGTCAAAAATAAATTGTTAGTAAAAATAAAAATAATCTGATAAAGTAAAATCACAAAGGCAGGAAAAAAATATCGTGCACGAATTCTTCTTGCAAACTTTTTAAAGGAGGCATGAGAAAAAATGTCATTAGGAAATAATATTAAAACTTTTAGAAAAAAACTTGGATTAACTCAAGAAGAATTAGCTTCACAACTTTTTGTAACTTCGCAAGCGGTTAGCAAATGGGAATCTGAAAACGGCTTGCCAGATACAGCGCAAATTGTTCCGATTGCAAAAGTTTTGAACGTAACAACAGACGCACTTTTTGGAATTGAAACAAGCACAACAGAATACGACAAAGAAATTGCAGAAATTGTAAAAAACAAAGCAATTGAATTACGCGATTCTACAGATTCAACTGCCGGAGCAATTTTGGCTGTAGATTATGTTGATTCAGAATGTGAAAAAAATCCATATAATTACGATATTTTAATGCGTTACGTTCAATATGTTGCGCATTTGAGCCGATTTGCAGATTTTAACAATTGTTTTGCTGACCAGCCAGAAAAATGGAATGCTTATGTTTTAAAAGCAATTAATCGTGGATTTCAAGTAATCAGATATTCTAACGACCAAACATTAATTGATACAGTTCATTTTGCAACAGCTTGGATTTACATTCACAACAAAGAATATGACAAAGCGTGGGAACATATAAATGTTTTACCTAGCATTTCTTCAAATCAATTGCGCGAAGGAATTAGTTCAGAAGTTGCAATGATGCAATACGGAAAAGATGCGTGGTTAAATCAACTTAGAATTGACTTACAAAATTTTACAAGAGCAATAAATAAATCTTTGCTTTATGCGTCAGAAACTTATTGTTTTGCTGAATCAATGGAAAATACACTAGAATATTGTGATTGGGCAAAAGAAATTGTAAAAACTTTGTGCAAAAATCCTAAACTCAAACCTTACAGCCAAGGATTTTACAGAGACATTGTAAAATATAAAATTGCAACTTTGTTAAGAAATAATAAAATTTCTGAAGCTGTAGAAGAATTTAAGCAACTTGAACTTGTAATAGAAAATTACATTAAATTTTGCCAAGAACAAATTCAAAATCCAAACACAGAAAAAGATTTTGGAGAAAAAGCATTCAAAAATATGCAAAATTACACAAAAGAATTTGCAGAATCAAAAAAACAAACAATTTTGCAATTCTTAAAAGAAATTACAGATGCAAAAATTTTTGAAGAATTTAAAAATTTGATTGAAAAATAAAAACAGATTTTGTTACAAAAGAATTGTTGATTAAAAAAAGAACCCACAAATGTGTTAAGCAATTGTGGGTTCTTTTTATGGGAAATTATAAGCTTTTCAATTATTTCATGTTTTATAGTTTTAGTAGTTCAGACAAAGTATCATCACAAATATCAATTATGGCTTTAGATAATTTTTTTTTCTGAATATAAATTAAATCTGCAATTTGAATATCTTTGGAAGTTTCTTCAACAATTTTTGTTTCATTTAAAAGATCAGAAGGTGTTTTTTTCAAAGCATTTGCAAGTTTTATTAAAGTTCTATCACTTACCCACGTTTTACAATGTTCTATATCCGAAAGATAAGGAAGTGAAATATCAGCATTTTCGGCCAAACGTTCTTGTGTTAAATGCAAATCTTTTCGAAATTTACGAATATTTTGTGAGAGAATTTGTCGTAATGATAAGTCTAATTCTTGATTATCATCGATATTCTGGTTCATATAACGATATTATATGTCAATATCATTTGTTGACAAAATATGACAATTACATACAAAATAAAAATATGTTGTCATCATTGAATTTAAAGAAATGTTCAAATCTTATATTTTTCTTAATTGTTTGCAGTTTTAATGTTTTATTTGCGAAAGTTCCTGAATGGTATGAACATCGAGCTACTTTATATCCAGATGGATTTTATATTTCAGCTGTTGGCGAAGGTGATTCAAAATTAGAAGCCGAAACTTCAGCTTTAGCAACAATTTCCATGTATTTTAATATTACAACAGAAGTGTCAAATGAACTTGAACGAAAAATGCGAGAATATGATGGAAAAAATTATAGTTTTTCTAAACAAACAAAAATAGATGAAAAAGCAAAAGTTTCGTCAAAAGCAGAATTTTTTGGAGTTCAGTTTGATGAATGTTTTTATGTCGATGGAAAATATACAACATTGGCTTTTATAGATAGAGAAGCTGTTTTTGATGTTTATTATCAGAGAATTAGAGATGCGGCAGCAAAAATAGAGGGATTATTGTTTACAGCAGAAGATTTCAATAATCCTCTTTCTGGATTAGAAGCTGCAGAAGAAGCTGTCCCAATAGCAGATTATATTGCTGAATTAATGAAAATGGCTCGTGTTGTAAAAAAATGTGATGAATCTTTCTTTGTAGAAGAAGAAGCTCTTGTTCAACGTTCGTATAGCGCATTAGAAATTTGTCGCCAAAATTTAACATTCCAAATAGTTATTGATAATGATTACGAAGATATGATTTATACAACTATATCTTCTTTAATGGAAGAATCTGGTTATGCTGTTTCAAAATACAATGGAGTTTGTACAATTCCAGTAAAAATTACTGTGGAAAAAACAGAATCATCATCAGGAATATTTTTGTATTGCGGATTGGTTGTGAAAATCGCAGATGGTACGGGTAAAGATTTCTTCTCTTATTCAAGAACATTCCCTAAAAAAGGCGGAAAAACAGAAAGACAGGCGTATAACAGAGCTTATCAAGTTATACAAGAAGAATTAAAAAATTCATTTATTCAAGAATTTTCTGAAAGATTAATCAGATAAATTTATATTTAACAGTTTACGTTGTAAACTTAATAATTTTGCTGCTGTTTATCTATAGTAAGATAAACAGTATAAACAGTTAAATGAAAAGGTTTTTCATTTTGACTGTTATTTTGGAGAAAAAAATGAAAATTTTGGAAAAACTTGGGATTATTTTTGTTTCGATTTTTTTGGTTACTAGCTGTGCAAGTAAGCCTGCGGTAGAAGAACAGAAACCTGTTGTTTCAAAAAAAGTGGAACGAGAAATGATTGATTGGAAAGGAGCTTCTATTGGAAGTGATATTCCAGAATGGTTATATTCAGCTGTTGATAATGATGTGATGGCTATAGCATCTCTTCCTGAATTTGAAAATAAAGTAATATATTTCGCAGAAGATCAAGGAAAAAATCTTGATTTATTAAAATCATGGGTAAACAATTTTAATATACAAGCCTCTTTTTCAAAAGAATTGAGTAATTTTGTAATTGCGAAATTTGGTGGTGAACTAAACGGTTCAAAAAATGAGGAAGACGTGGAAATGTATTTGAATGAATTAGTTGCAACATGTTCTAGGGCAGAAATTAATGGACTTGGAAAAAAATTAGATTATTGGGTAAAAACACGTTATATAGATAATGAGTTGGATACAATGTCAGATACATATCAATATTTTGTTGTTTATGCAATTGATAAAGATGATTTAAAATTACAATTAGATAGAGTTCTTGGTAAAGTAGAAGCTAAAACAGAAGCGCAGAAGAAAATAAAAGATGATGTACAAAAAGCGATAGAAGAAGTATCTGTTTTTGCAGAAGGTAAAGCATATTAATAAATTAAAAAAGGCTGTCAGAAAGGCAGCCTTTCTTAATTTTGGATAATAAAAAATTAGGAGAAACAGAATGAAGAAAAAAATATTAAGTGTATTTTTGATTATTTTTACAGGATTATTGTTTGCTCAAAAAGCAATTACAATTGAAAGTGCATTAGATTTAGCAGTAACAGAAATAAAAAAATCAGTTCCAACTGGTGTTGAAATTGCTGTATCAAGATTCAGTTCAGATTCAAAAGAAATGTCTGAATGGTTAGTACAAGAAGTAGAAACTAGATTAATCAGAGCTGGAAAATTTACATTATTAGAAAGAAATGCAAAAAATTTACAAATAATTGATTCTGAAATTGATTATCAATATTCAGGAGATGTTGATGATAGTTCAATGGTAGAATTAGGCTATCGCTTGGGAGCAAAATATTTGGTATACGGAAGTTTTGAACAATTTGGTGGATTAATGCAATTTACACTAAAAACAACAAATGTTGAAAGCGGAGAAATACCTGTTATTGCTTCTTATTCAATTAGCAATTCATCAAGAATTACTGATTTATTAGGAGATGAAAAGTCATTGAATTCTGCAGAAGACTACTTGAATATGATTGCAAGATGTCAAAGAAAGCTTACAAGTATTGAAAGTGATAAAAATAAAGAGATTCAAAATGTTACTTCAAATATTTTTACAAAATATCAAGAAGAAATAAATCAAGCAAAGGCTGTTCCAAAAGAACCTTGGCAATCACAGGCAGATTATAGTAAAAAAATAGACGAAGTTGTTTCTGAAATAGAAACAAGACGTGATACAGAATTGAGCGGAGTTGAAACAAAAGCAAATATTAAATATGACAATCAATATAAAATGGTTGAAATACAAATGAATAAATTGATTGAAAATATACAAAATACATCTTTTGTGATAAGAGGTGAGTCTGTTCAAATTTTACTTGGAGAATTTAATCCAGAAGCAACTCCTAAATATTGGCCTATAAGTATTAAATCTTTGGATAAACTTGTAAATTATACGTTTAATGGAAAAAGAACAACAAGTGATGCTGATGTAAAAACAGAATATATCACAATGGAAAGTGCTAGAAAAAACAATGCTTTAGAAGGAGAAATTGTTTATAAATTAATTAAAGTAAATAGTTCTTTTGATTATGAAGTAAAAGTTATTAGTGTGCGAGTAAATAATACAGAAAATGGAACGACAGTAATTAATGAAAATATTAATGAAATAGTTGGTTCAGTGAATGCAAATGCTGAACTTTCTGGTAAAACAAATTATGAAAAACCTGTAAAAAAACAGAGCGTACAAAAAGAAAATAAAACAACACCAAAAAAGACTACTACAAAAACTGAACCTAAAGTTGTAAACAATGTTAATGTAAATGTAACAAATACAGTAAATAAAACAACAACAAATGTATCAAAAACAAGTACAACAGCATCAATTTCAACACAAAAAAATCCATTTGAATCAAAAGAGGATTGGTCTTATTTAGCTGACAGAACAGGAGGTTATTGTAAATCAACAATAGGAAAAACTTCTTTTGAAGGTGAAACATTCGACATTCTTAGTTTGTCAGGAAAAACAGGAAACGGTGGTACTTATGAAGAAATGGCAAATTATAATGAAAAGTCAATAAAAAATTTTATAAAAAAAGGAAAGACTCTAAAATTTTATGTGAAAGGCGATGGAAATACTTATAAAATTAGATTTAGAATGACTTTATCTGAAAAAAAATATTCAGACTATGGATATACATTTAAAACAAAAAAAGGTGAAGTTGTGGAAGTTAAAATTCCTTACACAGAATTAAAACATGAACAATGGTCAGATTATCACAAATTTGATAGTACATTAGTAAATGGAATCTTGCTTAATGTAGAAAATATATCTGCAAAAAAAGATTATTTCATTCAAATTTTTGATGCAAAGGTTTACTAAAGAATAACCTTACCTTCCAAAACGTGCGCAACGTTAGGTGCGCACAAATCCGCGTGGCAAAAAACTAACCCCACGGGCGTGTTCAGCGTTCGTGGGGTTTTTTATTTAGGGGTTAATACAACCCCTAAAAACGGACGAGTCAAGGCCTTGAGCAAAGCGTGCCTTGAACGTACGTATTAAATCTTTATTACATCTAGCATTTCTTTTAAGAAGGAATTTTCTATTTTTGCGTTGTTAAAAAATTCACCAAAGGATTTAAATTTTTCACCTTGATATGTTTGGCCAAAAACTATGTATTCGCAATTGTCGTCTTTGTCGTAAGTTAGAGAATAATTTTTTCCGTTGTACGAAAATTCTAAAGATTGTTTTGTGTCGATAATAAAAACTAATTCATCTTTTGTCATAATTTTTCAAAGTATAATGTGTAAGGAACTTCGGCGCGAGTAGAATCTTTGATTTCGACTCCGTAAGTTCCTTCGCTTGGAATGGAATCTGCAAGTTTTACATTGTCGTAATAAATTTTTGCAGAATAAAGTCCGGAAACTTCTATACAACCTTCAAAAGTTCCGTTTCCTGCGATATTTGCTTTTGTGATAATTTCACCGTTAAAAATCCAGCCTTCTTCATCACAATAATTTTCGTATTTTAAAGAAATGTGACCACCTAAACCTTTAATTTTGCCATCGTAAATGACTTTTCCGCTAATGTCGCCTTTCATTTCTTCATAGCCCAATTTTTTGATATTTGATTTTTTATTTATAAGAACAAGTTTTTTAGAAGGTTCGGAAATCTTATTATTAAAAAGAACAAAAAAATCTTCATTGCTCATTGATTCCGCGCCCAAAAAAACTGGCAGAAAAGCAAAACACAAAATAAAACTCAAAAAACGCTTTTTCATACAATCCTCTTAAAAAATTAAAGTGAATTTTTTTCCAAGTAATAAATAAAAGGGGCTGTCTAATAAGTATCTTTTATGTCATTTTGAACTTTTTAGACATCCCCTTTCCACTTAGTTAATAAATTTTCTAAAGATTAAAATATTTATCAAATTCTGCAGGATGAGGAATTGCTGCCATTTCTCTACATTCTGCGCGTTTAGAAGCAATGAATTTTGTGATTAATTCTTGTGGGAAAACTCCACCTTGTGTTAAATAATCGTGGTCTGCTTCTAATGCATCCAAAGCTTGTTCCAAAGAAGTTGGCAAACTCTTGAGTTTTGCTTTTTCTTCGTCTGACAGATTGTAAAGATTTACGTCGTATGGTCCCCAACCGTTTGCGTGTGGGTCAATCTTGTTTTTGATTCCGTCAATTCCAGCCATCAAAATTGCTGCGTATGCAAAGTATGGATTACATGTTGCATCTGGGTTACGAATTTCAAAACGTCGCATTTTTGGACTTTTTGCATAAGCTGGAATACGAATTACAGCACTTCTGTTTGATGTTGCGTATCCAACTGTAACAGGCGCTTCAAATCCTGGAACAAGTCGTTTGAATGAGTTTGTGCTTGGATTTGTAATTGCACACAATGAAGAAATGTGTTTTAAAAGTCCGCCCATAAAATAGTGTGCTGTCTGGCTAAGATTTGAATATCCGTTGTCATCAGAAAAAACAGGTTCGCCGTCTTTTAATAAAAGCATGTGAACGTGCATACCGTTTCCTGCTTCGCCATAAACTGGTTTTGGCATAAATGTCGCTGTTTTTCCATGTTTCATTGCTGTATTGTGAATGATGTATTTTATCATCATTGTTGCGTCTGCCATTTTTGACATTTGTCCAAGTTGTGGTTCAATTTCAAATTGTCCTGCAGCTCCAACTTCTGGATGATGATATTTTACGTGAATTCCCATTTCTTCCATCAATAAACACATTTCGCTACGACATTCGTAACTTGTATCAAATGGTTTTGCAACATGATATGCTTTTTGTTTTGGAATAACGCAACCTTTTCCTTCCATTGCGCTGTTCCAGTGAGCTTGTGAAACATCAATATTCATAGAAATATCATCTGCGCTCACGTTCCAACCAACGTTATCAAACAAATAGAATTCAAATTCTGGCAAAATCAACATTTCATCTGCAATTCCAGAATCTTTCATATATTGTTCAGCTGCCAATACAATATTGCGTGGATATTGTGCAAGTGGACGATTTTCTTTATCAATAATCATTGCGTTTCCAGTCATAGAAAGAGTTGGAATTTCGCAGAAAGGATCTATACAAGCGGTATCTGGGTCCGGAATAAATACCATGTCACTTTTTTCTACTACAGCATAACCATAGTTTGAAGCATCAAATCCAATTCCACTTTTCATTGTATCTTCCGAAAAGTTCATTGCTGGAATTGTTACGTGGCGGAATTGTCCGTTAATGTCCACCATTTTAAAATCAACCATTTTAATATCATTTTCTTTTATCATTTGCATGATATCTTTTACCGATTTAGCCAAAATATCCTCCATAAAATTCGACAAAAAAGTATTTTTAAATTATATAAGCAAATTTTATGCAATTCAATAAAAATGAATATATAGAAGAAACTTTTTAAATATAGTGGATAAATCATCGTATTTTGTGTATTCTATGAATAAAAGATTTATTTAGAGGTATTTTTATGAGTCTAAAATTATACAACACAATGGGACGCAAACTTGAAGAATTCAAACCATTACACGAAGGTTTTTGTGGTTTTTACGGATGTGGTCCAACTGTTTACAACTATGCTCATATTGGAAATTTAAGAGCGTACGTTTTTCTTGATGTTTTAGACAGAGTTTTGTGTTTTTTGGGATATAAGAAAAAACACGTTATGAATATTACAGATATTGGCCATCTTTCTGGAGATGCAGATGATGGTGAAGATAAAATGGTAAAACAAGCAATAGAACGCAAACAATCAGTTTTGGAAATTGCTGATTTTTATACAAAAGCCTTTTTTAATGATATTGAACGTTTGAATATCAAAAAACCAGATGTTGTTTGTAAAGCAACAGACCACGTTCAAGAAATGATTGATTTAATCAAACAAATTGAAGCAAACGGTCACACTTACATGGCTGGCGGAAACTTATATTTTGATGTTACAACATTTGATGATTACGGAAAACTTGCAAATCTAAAACTTGATGAATTAAAAGCTGGAGCTGGAGAACGCGATGTTGTTGTTGTTGATGAAAACAAACGTAATCCTTACGACTTTGTTCTTTGGTTCACAAAATCTAAGTTTGAAAATCAAGCGTTAGTTTGGGACAGTCCATGGGGTCGCGGTTATCCAGGTTGGCACATTGAATGTTCTGCAATGAGTATGAAATATCTTGGTCGTCATTTTGATATTCACACTGGCGGAATAGACCACATTCCAATTCATCACACAAACGAAATTGCACAAAGTGAAGGTGCTTTTTCTTCGGAAGAAAGAAACGCTGGTCCTTGGGTAAATTATTGGCTTCATAACGAATTCCTTGTTATTCAAAAAGAAAAAAATGATGATTCTAGCGACGATACTGCAAAAATGTCAAAATCGAGTGGAAACTTCCTTACTTTGCAAACTCTTATTGATAAAGGTTACGACCCTCTTGATTACAGATATTTCTTGTTGGGTGCTCATTATAGAAGTCAGGCAAAATTCAGTTGGGATTCAATGGATTCTGCAAAAAATTCTAGAAAAGCTCTTGTTCAACGTGCCGCAAAAGTTTTTGCTTCTTACGATGGAAAATCTGTTGATGAATCTTCACTTAGCGAAAAAGCAAAAGATTATTTGGCAAAATTCACAACTGCTATCGAAAACGATTTGGCAACTCCACAAGCTTTGAGTTATGTTCAAGTTGCAATTAAAGATTCTGAACTTCAAGCTTCAGAAATTGTAACAATTGTTCGCAAAATGGATGAAGTTCTTGGTCTAAAAATTGAAGATTGTGCAAAAGAATTCAACAAAAAAGAATCAGCACAAGTTGATACTCATGAAGGTGACCCAGAAGCTGAAGAAATCACTGCTTTAGTTTTAGAAAGAACTCAAGCAAAAAAAGATAAGGATTTTGCAAAAGCAGACCAAATTCGTAACGATTTGCAAGCTAGAGGTGTTATAATTATAGACACACCAAATGGTCCAATCTGGAAACGCAATTAGTGAACTTTTTATTAAATTTGTAACTAATTTGGAGTTAATGTGTTTGATAATATAGATGGAAATCGGGATGCTTCTCAAATAGGTTTAGACGCAAGCAATCCGGTTGATTTTAAAACGATTTATGATGCGGCAATGCAAATGCTCTTCAAAATTTCCTACAGAATTGTAAATGATGAAGAAGTTGCAGAAGATTTGGCTCATGATTCGTTAATAAAAGCAAACGAAAAAGCAATTGTTTTTCCCACAGTAAATGATGCAAAATTCTGGCTGATTCGCGTAGTAAAAAATGCATCGTTGAATTACGTAAAACGTAAGGAAAGGGAACGCAAAGCCTACGAGAAAGTTTTGTACGAAAGCCATCGAAAACCTGAGTCAGGTGAAATTGATTTATTAAAAAAAGATTCAATTAAAAAAGCTAGGGAGGCTTTAAAAAAACTTTCTAAAAAATCGCAAGAAGTTTTAATCCTAAAAGAATATGGCGATATGAGTTACAAAGAAATTGCCAAAATTTTAGGAATTACAGAAGGCAATGTAAAAGTAAGGGTTTTTAGAGCTAGGGAGCAGCTGATAAAATTGATAGGAGAAGAAGATGTCTTTTTGTCCAACTAAGGATATTCATTCTATTTATTTAGATAATGAAATGCCAGAAATTTATAAAGCTGAATACGAATCTCACGTTGCTACATGTAAAAAATGTCAGCAAGAATTAAACAAAATAAAAGTTTTGCACACGCTTTTAAGTTCAGATGCAGATGTTGTTACTCCCGATTCTCATTACGCGGAACAAAGTTTTGAACGCTTACAACTCAAAATGCGTTATTCAAATTCAACTAAAAAATCAAATATTCAAAATAAATTCCAAATTAAATATGCAGTTTCTGCAATGGCGGCGGCGGCAATTTTTGCATTAATTATTCCTGTAAGATTCTTGAATAATAATGTACAAAAAACAAACGCTATTGCAACAAATATTTCTTCTGCTGTTCCTTTAGCAAATAATGTTTCTTTTAATGGTGGAAGAAGTAGGGTAATATCTGGTAATATACATGAGTCTATAATTCCTTCTGCACAAAAAGGCAATGCTTCTCTTGTAAGAAATGTTTCAAACTATCCAAATAGTGTAGAAAAACAACTTATAAAAGATGTTGATGTTTTTAGACCTGCCTTTAGCGAAGAAAAGACAATTTCAATAAGGATTACAATTCCAGGTATTGGCCAAGTGCCTGTTACTGCCGAAGTAAAATTACCTGTGAATGTAAGTTCAGGTTATTTTGAGTGAATTCATCTGGTAAATTAAGTTATCTTTTTAGAAAATATTCTCTTTTGCGCGCTTCCATGACGGTTTTGGTTATAGCGATTATTCTTATTGCTGTTTCCATTTTTACAAAAAGAAATAAGCCCGTTCCTTGTATAGAATCGATTGTGCCACCAGTTGGAGCGCCGGGCGATATTATCACAATCAACGGTTCGAACTTTGGTGATATTCGTGACATTAGTTATGTAGAATTTGCCGGCGCAAAATTGACTGCAAGTTCATATATTTCGTGGAAAGATGATTGTATCAAAATTGTTTTGCCTACAAATGTGCAAGATGGTTTGGTTGTAGTTGGTGTTCAGAGCATGCGTTCTAAACCGGCACTTTTTACAAACGAAATTGATATTCCAATTCCAGTTCCTGCCGCAGAACAATCTACAAAACCAATGATTTTGGCGATAGATTCTTCTTCTGTAGACATCGGTGAGTTAATCACAATTACAGGTTCGAACTTTGGTGATGCAAAAAATCAATCTAAAGTTCTTTTTTCTATAGATTATGATAAAGAATTAGAAACTGCTGATTATATAACAACTGATATGTTTACAAAAAATATGATTCCAGTTTCTGAATTTGAATATGGTTATGAATATTGGAGCAACACAGAAATTAAAGTACGAGTTCCTGACGGTGCAAGTAGCGGCGTAATTGTTGTAGATAATGGAAGAGAAAAATCTGATCCAAAACCGATAACTGTTTCTTCTAGAATAGGAAAAAAATCATATCAATCAAAACAAATTTATTTAATTCAATATACTGCGGATGTAACAAATGTTGTTGCAGGGCCAGAATCTACAATTACTTTGCGTTGTCCAATTCCAACGGTCGCAGCGCGACAACCGATTGTAGAAATTACAGAAGTTGTTCCTGAACCACTTTTATCAACTTACCAAAACAATTTGATTCATCAGATTTCTAAAAATAATTTGTTGCCAGAAAAAAATGTATTTTCACAAACTTTTGTTCTTACTGTTTACGAAACAAATACTGTTGTAAATCAACCTAAAAAAATTGTTGATTTTTCTGATATGAACAAAAATTTTAGAAAAGATTTTCTTACAAGCAACAAAATAATCGTTAGTGATTCGAAAGAAATTCAAACTTTGGCAAATAAAATTGTGCAAAAAGTAAAGAATCCTTATGAAAAAGCGAAATTGATTTACGATTACATGTGCAAAAGTTTTGAGATTTTGCCAAAACCTTCTTCAGATTCAGAAAATTCCTTGGCGATGTTAGAAACATTAAAAGGCGACGCGTACGATTTTTCTGTGATTTACACTTCATTATTAAGAGCGTGCGAAGTTCCTGCGATTGTAAACAGCGGAATTCTTATTAATAAGGATTTATCTTGCCAGCCACATTGGTGGTGTGAAGTTTATATTGCGGGGCTTGGATGGATTCCTGTGGATGTTGCTTTGGGTGCAGGCATGGAATATGGCGAATGGGATGTTTTAGATAGACAAGATTATTATTTTGGTAATTTGGATTCACATCGCATTTGTTTTACAAGAGGTTTGACTGAACAAAAACCATTTGCGCCAAATAGTAAAATTGTTTATTATCCAAAAAGTTTTGCTCTTCAAACAATTTGGGAAGAAGCTTCTGAAGATGTAACAGAATACAGTTCTTTCTGGTCTGTTCCTGTTGTAAAAGGTGTATATTAATTTTTAAAATAAATGAGGTTTGTTATGACAAAAGTTTTATCTGTAGGTGGTTCAATCATTGTTCCAGAAAATCCAGACACAGAATTTCTTACAAATTTTGTAAATATGGTAACAGAATGGTTAAATGCTGATAAATCACGTAAGCTTATTCTTGTTGCTGGTGGTGGAGCTCCTGCTCGTGTTTATCAAAATGCGTATAAAGACGTTGCTGGCAAAACTGGTGTAAATGCACAAAGCGATGCTGCCGATTGGATTGGAATTATGGCAACAAGAATCAACGCACAACTTTTAAAAGCTTGTTTTGGTGATTTTTGTAAATCGGATGTTGTTTATGATCCAACAAAAGACATTGAATTTGAAGGACAGATTTTAGTTGCAGCAGGATGGAAACCTGGTTTTTCTACAGATAACGACGCTGTTTTACTTGGCGAAAAATTTAATGCAGAAACAATCGTGAATTTGAGTAATATTGAAAAAGTTTACACAGATGACCCACGCAAAAATCCAGACGCAAAACCTTTAGATACAATTTCATGGGCTGATTTTAGAAAAATGGTTGGCGATGAATGGGTTCCTGGAAAAAACTGTCCATTTGATCCAATCGCTTCTAAAAAAGCAGAAAGCCTTGGCATGAAAGTAATTTGTGCTGGTGGAAAAAACATTCCAAATATTAAAGCAATCTTAAATGATGAAGAATATATTGGAACTACAATCGCGTAAAAAAATTAATTTAATTCTTCCATTTTTGTAAGAATTTTATCTAATTTTTTTCCGTATTCTTTGTCGGCTGCCCAAGTTCCGGCAAGTTCAAAAATAGTGGGTGCTTTTCCTCGTGGAAGTACCCACTTATATCTTTTATCAATCAATTCATTTGTAAGTGTAAATTCTTCTGTTGTTCCGTAAGCGTGAAGATGTTGGATGTGGGCACGTACGCCCAAAAGTTCTGTTTCAAAAACTTCGCCTGGATGGTCTTTATCAATTGCACCTAATCCGCAATAATTGTGCATTTCTGGTGTAACAAGGTTTCCAAATCTTAAATATCCTGTTTCTAAACACATTTGTGCAAAAGCGACGTCAGAATTAATTCCTTCTGTGTTTGCTTCTACAATGTAATATTGCGCAAGTTGTTTGATTTGTTTTTTATCTGCCTGTGGATTTTGTGATAAAAAATATTTTGTAAGTTGTTTGCTCGATAAAATTCCTGAGTCTGTTAAATTTCTAGAAATATTTAATTTGCTTGGCGGAAGTGTTTTACAAGAAAATAAAAACGAACAAACTAAAAGAAAAAAGAAAAAAATGAATGATTTACGAATATTTTTAAAATTTGGTACCATAAATCAAAAATCGGCACTAAAAAATCGAACTTAATAAAAAAAAATCAAAATTTTCCAAAATAATTGCAGTTTTTTAACAATTTTCGCAAATATTATATATATGGAATATAAACCTGATATTAGAGAAAAAGTTTTAAAGCTAGGGATAGAATATCCTTTGGATGAAGAACTCATTATGTTGATTCTTGGTTCGGGAACTTCGCAAATGCCTATTGCTCAAATGGCGCGGAAAATTATTCAAACAATTGATTCTTGTAATCCGCACGAAATTGTAGAGCGACTTTTGCGCATTAAAGGCATTGGTAAAAGTAAAGCGTTGGCTGTAGCGGCGGCGTTGGAGCTAGGAAGGCGACGCAACGCACATTTAAAATCGCAAATTAGAACGCCGGAAGATATTGTGCCATTTGTTCAACATTATGCAATTCATTCGCAGGAACATTTTGTTGTGGCTGCATTAAATGGTTGTCACGAAATCGTGTGTATTCATCTTGTTTCTATTGGAACAGTGAATAGAACGTTAGTTCATCCGCGTGAAGTTTTTACAGAAGCAATCCGTGTAAAAGCGACGTCCATAATTTTGTGTCACAATCATCCTTCTGGAAATTTAGTTCCTTCCGATGAAGACATTGAAACCACGGAACTTTTGCTTGAAGTTTCGGATATTGTAGGAATTGATATTTTGGATCACATCATTTTTGACTGCAACAATTATTTTAGTTTTTTGGAAAATAAAATATTGTTTTCGCAAGATGATTAATGTAAACTTTATTATATATGATGAATTTAAAAAAAATGTTTTTGTCTTTTTGCTTAATGATTTTCTCACTTTGCCTTTTTTGCCAAGAATCTGTAGAATCTGCGGAATTTTTAGAACCAACAACGAGCATTCAAACAAAAAGCAATCAAAAATCCTACGTTTCAATTAATTGTAATGTAAATAACGCGCAAATTTTTATAAACGGAATTTATCAAGGTTTGTCGCCATTAAAAATTTATGATTTAGTTCCGGGATTTTATTTTGTACAAATCAGAAAAAACGGATTTAAAACAAAAAATTTGCAGATTTTTGTAAGACAAAACGTGAATACAGAATATTTTGTGGAACTTGAACAAGCGTTCGGTTTTATAAAAATAAATAATTTGTTGCCAAACGCAATTGTAAAAATCAACGGGAACGAATTTTCAAAAGATTTGATTCGACTGCCTGTTGGTGCTTACCAAGTTTTTGTTTGTGCGTTTGGCTACGATGATTTTTCAAAAACAGTTTTAGTAACAGAAAACGCACAAACTCAAATAAATCCAGTTTATAATCAAGCGAAATTTGAAATAAAAGATTTTAGAGTTTCTAGAAAAATCATAAATCCGCTTACAAAAACTTCTATTAGCAAAACGGACGTTAGTTTTTTTGTAACTGCGCCCGGTTTTGCAGAAATTCTTGTAAAAAATGATGAAAACCAACTTGTAAATCAAAAAACTTTTGAATCTTTTTCTACATGGAATCAAAATTGGACTTGGACCGGAACAGATTTTTCAGGAAAAATTTTGCCAAATGGTGAATATAAAGTGATTTTGCAGGCGGCTGATTTTTATAAAGAAATTGCTGTAAAAATTGATGAAAATCTTTCTATTCCAAAATTTTCTTATACGCCAGCAGGAATTGGAATTGGTTCTTTACCGATTGCATTTGCTTTTGAAGAAAATTATGTAAAATCATTTTTATCTACGGGAGCGATTTTTAATCTAAAAGATAAAAATAATTTGATTTATGCAATTCCTGTAAATGTTGGTGCGGTTTTTAATTTCTTAAATTATATGGAATTAGGTTTTTCAGCTGGATTTTACGCTGCAACTACGGAAGAAAAAATTCCTTTTATGCTGAACACAAGTTTGAAATTTCACAATTCATACAAAATTTCTGAAAATTCAAATTTTTCGTATGGAGCGCTTGTTCGTTACGGTTTGAACACAAAAAATGAATCTGGTTTGGGAACTGGCTTATTGTTCAGTTATGAATACAAAAAATTGTTGGCAGGAATTTCAAGTCAATTTGTTTTCTTTGCGAACGACGATTGGAATTCAAAAGATGCAAATATTCTAAAAAATGGATTTGCTTTATCTTACGAAATAAATGATTTTGTAAATCTGAACGCTTGGATAAATTGGCACACTTCATTTTTACCAAAGAGCCAAAATCATCCTGTAAAAAATGCTTTTGACGCCGGAATTGAAACAAATGTGATTCTTGGAAATTCTCCTTGTATTTTGAACGCAAAAGTTTCGCCATTTTTTGCAAAAGACGAAATTTATTTAAATTCTAGTATCACCTTGTCATATTTGTTTTGATTTATTAAAGTATAGGAATGAGATTATATACACGCGGACAATTAGTATGTGCTGTTGTTTTTAGTATAATTGTGACTTCTGTGGGAGTTGGCACAATTAGTCTAAAAATCAGCAAAAATAATGAATCAAAAAAAAATGACCAAGAAAAGCAAATTCAAATAGAAGAAATTGCGACTTCAGAATCGGAAGAAAAAAACACACTGTTGCCAGTTTCAAATTCATATTTTACACAAGATGAATTACAAAATATCAATATTTACGAAAAATGCAACGAAGCAGTTGTGAACATCAACACAAAAGTTACAACTTACGATTGGTTTTTGGAACCTTATGTTCAAGACGGTGGCAGCGGAAGTGGTTCAATTATCGATAAACGCGGATATATTTTGACAAATGTTCACGTAATTCAAAATGCGACTATCATTTATGTTTCGTTGTTTGACGGAACTCAATACGAAGCAAAAATCGTTGGACAAGATTTGGATAGCGATTTGGCTGTAATTAAGTTTGATCCGCCAGAAGGAATGGATTTAAAAACAATTTCGTTTGGTGATTCTACAAATTTAAAAGTTGGACAAAAAGTAATTGCGATTGGAAATCCTTTTGGTATGGAAAGAACAATGACAACAGGAATTGTTTCTGGTTTGGGGCGTCCAATTCAACATTCAAATAAAAGAATTATTCGCAACATGATTCAAACCGATACAGCAATCAATCCTGGAAATTCGGGCGGACCTTTGTTGAACGCTGAAGGAAAAATGATTGGAATAAACACGATGATTATGTCATCAAGTGGAAATTCTGCGGGCGTTGGTTTTGCAGTTCCTTCTGAAACGGCGGTAAGAGTTGTTTCTGATTTATTAAAATACGGAAAAGTTCAACGTGGCGTTTTGGATGCAAAAATCTTGCAATTAAATAGAAGAATTGCGCAATATGCAGGCCTTGATATTGCAAGTGGAATTCTTGTTTCGGAAGTAGACCGTGGTGGAAACGCAGAAAAAGCTGGTTTAAAAGGCGGAACAGAAGCTGTTTATTACGGAAACAGATCGAGCATAATTTATTTGGGTGGTGACGTTATTACAAAAATAGATGGAATAAAAATTGCATCGTTGGCTGATTATTATTCGGCTTTGGAAAGCAAACGTCCTGGCGATCAAATTGAAGTTGTAGTTCACAGAAATAGAAAAGACGTTAAATTAAAAATTACACTTTCTGAATAAAAAAGGAATTTTATGCGTGAATTTAAAGTTGTTTCTCCGTTCGAGCCGGGCGGAGATCAAGGACAAGCGATAGATAAACTTTCACAAGGATTTTTGCGAGGCGATAAGTTTCAGACACTAAAAGGCGTTACTGGAAGTGGAAAAACTTTTACAATGGCAAAAATCATCGAAAAAGTCCAAAAACCAACTTTGATTATCAGTCACAACAAAACACTTTCTGCACAACTTTACCGCGAATTTAAATCGTTTTTTCCAAATAATGCGGTGGAATATTTTGTAAGTTATTACGATTATTACCAACCAGAAGCGTACGTTGCAGCCAGAGATTTATATATAGAAAAAGATTGTTCTATCAACGATGAAATTGACCGTTTGCGTTTGGCTGCAACTTATAGTTTGATGGAACGCCGCGACGTAATTGTTGTTTCTACAGTTTCGTGTATTTATGGTTTGGGAATGCCAGAACTTTATCACGATATGCGCATTCATGTAGAAAAAGGCCAGATGCTTAATCCTAAAAAATTTGCAAATCAGTTGATTTCTCTTCAATATTCTAGAAACGATGTTGTTTTGGATAGAGGAAATTTTAGAATTAAGGGCGATGTTATAGAAGTTTTTCCGCCTTACATGGAAACTGACGAAGCGTACAGAATTGAACTTGATTGGGAAGAAATTGTCAGAATCCGCCGATTCAACACAATAACTCGCGAAACAATTGAAGAATTGGACGAAACTGTAATTTATCCAGCAAAACACTTTGTTGTTCCGCAAGATAGATTAATTCAAGCGACGGAAAGAATTCAAACGGAATTGGATTTTAGGGTAGAAGAACTTAGAGCGCAAAATAAAATTTTAGAAGCAGAACGATTAAAAACAAGAACAACTTACGACATTGAAATGCTCAAAGAAATGGGAAGTTGTCCGGGAATCGAAAATTATTCTGGGCCAATTTCCAACAGAAAACGTGGTGAACCGCCAGCAACATTGTTACATTATTTTCCAGATGATTTTTTGTGTTTAATTGATGAAGCGCACGTTACAGTTCCTCAAATTGGCGCAATGTACGAAGGTGACAAAAGCCGAAAGCAAAGTTTGATTGATTTTGGATTCCGACTCCCAAGTGCGTTAGACAATCGTCCGCTTAAAAAAGAAGAATTTGATAAAAAAATGAATCAAATTATTTATGTAACTGCAACTCCACGCAAAGAAGAAATAGCCCAAAGTTCGCAAGTTGTAGAACAATTGATTCGTCCAACAGGATTGCTTGACCCAATTGTTGAAGTAAGACCGAGCGAAGGTCAAATGGAAGATATTTATAAAGAAATCAAACAACGAATTGAACGAAAAGAACGAAGTTTGGTTTTGACTTTGACAAAAAAAATGGCGGAAGATTTAACCGATTATTTGCTCGAGTTGAATCTAAAAGTAAAATATATTCACTCAGAAATTGACACTTTTGAACGCGTGGAAATTTTAAAAGATTTGCGTTCTGGTGAAATTGACGTTTTGATTGGAATCAACCTTTTGCGCGAAGGAATTGACCTTCCTGAAGTTTCGTTCATCGCAATTTTGGACGCAGATAAAATTGGATTTTTGCGTTCTGCCACAAGTTTGATTCAGATAATTGGTCGTGCCGCAAGAAATGCCGACGGAAAAGTTGTAATGTACGCTGATCACATGAGTATTGCAATGAAAGAAGCGATTGAAGAAACAAAACATCGTCGCCAAGTTCAAGAAGCATACAACAAAGAACATGGAATTACACCAAAAACAATTTCCAAAGCCGTAGAAGATATTCTTGTAAGAGAAAAACAAGATGCACAAGATAACGCACAAATTGAATTGGACGTTCTTAAACAAGGAACAAATCTATTTAGCGTGTCGGACCGCAAAAAATTGATTAAACGCCTAACACAAGAAATGACCGACGCCGCCGACCGAATGGAATACGAACTCGCAGCTGCACTTCGTGATCAAATTCGGGAAATAGAAAGCATGGGGAAATAAAATAAATTATGAATTATGAATTAAGAATTAAGAGTGATGAATGATAAATTATGAATTATGAATTAAGAATTAAGAGTGATGAATGATAAATGATGAATTATGAATTAAGAATTGTGAAAGAGGTATTTGTATGAAAAAGTTTATATTACTTTTGTTATTGATTTTTAATCATTTTGTCTTATTTGCAGCTCCAAATAACGTTTATTCGCAAAATAGAGTTGAAATATTAAACAATGATTTCTTGAATTCAAAAACTAAGACGAAATATCAAATTGTTCAAGAATGTGTATTTGGTGATTATGATGAATTCAGATTTGAAACAAGTTTGCTTAAAATAGATGAAAATAATATTTTAAATGAATATTTTTATTATTTTGATGACAATGTATTAAAATGCTTGGCAATTTATCAATTTCCAAAAGGTGAAGAAATTAATGGTGTTTTATTAATTAATAAAAATCGAAATATATCTAATCGCGTTATTATAAAAGTATCAGATCAGGAATATTTTTCTCCGACGGTTTATGTGGAGTGGCATCCAAATCATGAATTTTTACTAGAAGAAAACGGTTTAGAAAAAGTAGAAGTAAAAATAAACGATTTTTCAAATGAAATAATACTTCCCCAAGAAACTATGATAATTGATCTATATTATCAAGGAAAATCTAAAGAACAAAAATTAGACTTTGAAGATTTTATTTACTTAAATCATTTACAATCAATCTTTATAAACGATTTTTCAAATCCTATAGTAAATGATTCAAATTCTTTTAATATTGTATATAAGTAAATACAAAAAAAGGAGAGAGTAAAATGTTGCGTTATGAAGAATTATTTGGCAAAAATAAAAAATGTTATATAGAAAATAGAAATAATAAGATATAATAAGAAAATTTCCAAAGGAAAACTTTATAAAGGGAAATGAATGAAACAATATTGCGATAAGTTTTTTACATTTATTTTATTTTGCTTAATATTTTTTGCAGGATGTTCATCTTTAAAATATGAAAAAATTATTAAGCAAGCATCAAGTTATAATTGGTATCAAAATATGGATGATGCAAATAAATCTTTACAACTTTTAGAAGAAGCAATAAAAATTGACCCACATAAATGGGATGCGTATTTTCAAGAAATACAAATATACGCTACCTGGGAACATAAATCAGAAAATCTTGTTTCTAATCAAGAGGCTGTAAAAGAAGTTTATGATAGATGGATTAATAATGGAAATGAATTTAATGAGATTCAGCAATTTTGTTATGCAAATACTTTAACTTCATTAGGGCAAATAAAACAAGTAAATCCAATTTATTATGAATTGTTTAACAAATTTAGAATAAAAAACTTAGAAGAAATTTCTAGTGAAGAATTCTTTATTTATGTTATGTGTGGAATTATGATAGATGAAATTACAATAAACAATTATGATGAATTTATAAAAAATCATAATGAATATGAAATTTACAAAGATGTTTTACCACAAGAATTTGATGAAATAAACAAATATGGAAAAGAAAGTTTAGCAAAAAGATATTGCGCAAAGTAAAAGGAAAAAAATATGAATAAACGAACAAATTTAATTTTTGCAATTTTTGACTTGTATAGAATTTACACCTATGTATTGATTTTTATAGGAAATATCAAATCAATATCTGTTTTGTTACAAGTGCAAAATACTACTGGTACAATAATATTTGATTTGATTCAAAATATTTTCATTCTTAGTGTAGTTTGTTCTGGAATTTTGTATTTACTTAATAAAAGAATTGCATATTTTATGTACTTTCCACAATTTGTTTTAAGAATCATTTATTTTATGCCAACGTTTGGAATAATATTAAAACTAGCAAACCAAGGTCAAAATCCAGAATTATATAAAGTTTTAGTAATTATCTGTGCTATTTTAGAAATCCTTAGATTAATTGCTACAATATTTGTTTTAATAAAAACAAAGGTAAAAAAATGACGAATTATTTGGCAAAATAGAAATCATTACGCAAAATGTTCACAACGAGGGCTCTCGTCATAACAAACACGGTTATTCAAAAGAGTATTTTTTGTTATAGGTATTTATATAAAATTTTAAATCATATAGGTTGCTATATTGACATCTTTTGATGAATTCTGTATCCTTATAGAACTATTATCATTTTGTATTTTGAATAAGGTAGGTATAGATTATGTCAAGAATGTGTGATGTATGTGGAAAGGCTCCAATGTCTGGAAACAAAGTAAGTAAATCAATGAATCATACACGTAGAACTTGGAGACCAAATCTTCTTAAAGTAAAAGCACAGTTCGGTGGTACAGTTAGAACAATCAATATTTGTACTCGCTGTCTTAAATCTGGTTTTGTTGACAAAAAAGTAACTGTTCCAAAAACAGCTGCTGTAGAAACAAAATAAGTTTTACAAAACTTACTAAAGAAAGACCGTTCATGCAATTATTTGCAAATGACGGTCTTTTTTTTTGCCCTCATCTATATTTCTTCGCATAAAATCGATAAATTAAACATATAGAAAAAATTGTCTAAAAAAGGCGGAGTGAATGTTCGTGCTTTGCGAAGGTCTTCGACCGATAATATTATTCGCTAAATGCCTGCAAGCGAAGCGCGAGGTCGAAATAGCGGAGCATAAGTACGGTTATTCACGTGAGCCTTTTTTGCTCGATGTTTATTTATTATATGTTTAATTTAATCCTATGACTTTTTTTTGTTTTTTTGGTAAAATTAAAGCGATATTTTAAATGGAAATGAATATGAAAAAGAATTTTTATAAGTTGATTTTTATTTTTACAGTTATTATTTCGGCTTTTCAATTTGTTGCATGTAATGACATAATGGGATATAGCGTTCTTTTGTGGAATGAACCTGAATATAAATTGCAGGACGGAGATATTGTTCCAGTTTACATTCGTTCAAATATTTCTAGCGTTTATGTTGTTGGGGTTACAGACGAAGAAGGTGAAAAAAAGATAGAACTTCCTTTGTGGCAACTTACAGAACCTGTTTCTAAACGCAAAGTAGAACAATCAAAAGCAAAATATGCAGAATATGCACACAATTACGCTTTTGTAAAATTGGACGGGCTTCCTTGTCGTGCAGAACCAGTGAATACAGCAAAACAAGTTTATCGTTTAAGAAAAGGTGAAATCATCAAAATTTTGTACAAAGGTCAAGGTCAGGCAGTTATGTCTGGACGTAAAGCTTTGGAAGGAGATTGGTTTAGAATTCTTACAAGCGATGGAACTCAAGGATGGTGTTTTTCTTACAATTTGAGTTTATTCCAAACAGATGCCGAAGGAAAACAAATTGGTGGTGATTTAATTCAAGAAGAAATTGAAGTTGATGAAAAACAAACTAAAATTGAAAACACAATTTGGTATCCTGATTATTTTAAATCGTTGATAAATAGCGGAAATATCGATTTGACAAGAATTCATCCTTCTTACAACTTTGACATTGATGTTGAAAATAACAAAGTGGTTTTCAATTCAAATACAATTCACAAAAATTGGCAATACGAAGGTCTCAAAAAGACTGGTGATAATGAATACGAAATTACAAACGTTCCAATCACAATTATTTATAAACGCGCAGATTATATTGTAATCAGATACACAGACGAAAGCGGAAAACCAACTGATTATAATTACGTTGCAATTGAAGAAAATTTGCAAGAAATTGTTGATGCAGAAAAAGAAAGAAGAAATACTGCATTTACAAAAGTTTATGAACACGGTCCAAAATTCGCAAGTTCAAACTACGGAACTTTGGAATTAAAATCTGACGGTTCTTTCATTTGGAAAAACTTTAAATTGCTTGTTCCTTCTGTAATTCCTGCGGGCACAAAAAATGTAGGATTCTTTACAGAAAGATACGCGTTATCAAAAAATCTAAAAGAAACTTACGACGGAATTTTAACATTTAAATTTGATGGACTAAATCAGGAAATCAATTTCTTGTACAAACTGGAAGACGGAGCTTTAAGAATTGAAGACGCAACTAGTTCAGAAATTGACGGAAATCTTGTAAAAACCAGAAGTTCAAGTCCATTGATTTTGTATTTCAAAGTAAAAGTGGATTAATAAAATGGCATTTGTACAATTTTCAAAAGTTTCATTGGCGTTTGGCGATAGAGATATTTTAAAAGATGTGTCTATCAATCTTCAGTCAGGAAGTAAAGTTGCGCTAACTGGAACAAACGGAGCTGGAAAATCAACTCTAATAAAGGTTCTTGCTGGAATTACAAAACCAGACAGCGGAAATAGAGCTGTCCAAAAAGATTGTAGAATCGCTTATTTACCACAGTCGGGTTTGACTCATCATGGTTCAACTTTAAAAGAAGAAGCAGACAAAGCGTTTGAATTTGGATACGAACTTCAACGAAAAATAGACGAAATTGGCGAACAATTAAAATCAAATCCTGCAAATACAAAAAATCTTGTTGAACGCCAAGCGGAATTAATCACTGAGTTGGAAGAAAGTGGCTGGCACAGAAGAGAAGCCGCTGCAGAAAGTGTTTTAATTGGTTTGGGCTTTTCTAGAAGCGACTTTGAGCGAAAAACCGAAGAATTTAGTGGCGGATGGCAAATGAGAATTGCGTTGGCAAAATCGCTGATGCAAAATCCAGATATTTTATTGCTGGACGAACCTACAAACTATTTGGACATTGAAGCAAGAACTTGGCTTGAATCTTTCTTAAAAGATTTTAAGGGCGGATTTTTGCTTGTAAGTCACGATAGATATTTTTTGGACGTTACAATCAACGAAGTTTTTGAATTATTCAACGGAAATTTAAAACGTTATCCGGGCAATTTTTCACATTACGAGCAAGTTCGGGAAGTTGAATTAAAAACGCTCATCGCAGAATACGAACAACAACAAGCCGAAATTCAAAAATTAGAAGATTTTATTACAAGATTCGGTTACAAAGCAACAAAAGCCGCACAAGCGCAAGAATATCAAAAAAAATTAGACAAAATGGTACGAATTGAAATTCCAGAAAATCTAAAAAAAATCCATTTTTCATTTCCGCCCGCCCCACATTCAGGGCGACTTGTGCTCAGAATGAAAGACATTTGCAAAAATTACGACGGAAAAACAAACGTTTTAAATAATTTGGAACTCACTCTAGAAAATGGCGAACGTTTGGTAGTTGCCGGGCGAAACGGTGCGGGTAAATCGACACTTTTAAGAATAATTGCCGAGCAAGATAAAAATTTCACGGGCGAAATCATTCCAGGAAGCGGTGTAAAAATCGGATATTTTAGCCAAGACAATGCCGAAACAATTCAAGGCAAACAGTCGATTTTAGAATATTTGGAAAACGAAGCGCCACTTGAACTTATTCCAAAGTTGCGCGATATGTTGGGCGCATTTTTGTTCCGCGGAGATGACGTTTATAAATCCCTCGATGTGCTCAGCGGTGGAGAAAAAAGCCGAATTGCGTTGTTGCAACTTCTTTTGAGCCCAGTAAATCTTTTAATTTTGGACGAACCTACAAACCACTTGGACATTCATTCCAAAGACGTGCTGCTGGAAGCGCTCAAAGGTTTTGGCGGAACAGTCGTTTTTGTAAGCCACGACCGCGGATTTATCGAACAACTTGCCACACGCGTCCTCGAACTCAAACCCGGCGAGTTCAAAAATTATGTTGGAAATTACGAGTTCTATTTGGAGCAATTGGCAAAATTAGAAAATCCGGAAGGGAAAAGCTTTTCCCTCGCTACAGCTACAACTGCTTCACAAAGTTCTGCAGTTGCATCTTCCGCTACCCATTCTAACGGGGGAAGCCCCCGTAACGCCCCCCAGCAAGAAGTTTCGCAAAATAAACTTTCGTGGGAAGAACAAAAAAAACGCGACGCAGAAAGACGCAAAATTGAACGTGAAGTAGAAAAATTAGAAGCAGAAATTGCAGAATTAGAAGCCAAAAAAGCGGAATTAGAAAATAAAATGGCTCAGCCAGAAGTTTATTCTAATGGCGAAAAGGCAAAAGCAGTTCAACGCGAAATAGAAGAAGTTTCAAACAAACTGGAAGAGACAAATCTTGCATGGATGGAAAAAGCTGAACTTTTAGGATAAAAAATTCATGTTGATTTTCTCAAAAAATCGTTTAGAATTTTCTTTAAAAGTTTGTGTTGCGAACTAAAAATTTATTTTGGAGAAGATATGACAGTTCAAGAACGAAATGACGAAATCAATGCATTAATAAAAGAACTTACATTAGAAGAAAAAGTTTCTTTGATGTTGCACGAAAGTATGGCAGTTCCTCGTTTGGGAATTCCAGAATATAACTGGTGGAATGAAGGTTTACATGGAGTTGCAAGAAATGGCGCAGCTACAATATTTCCTCAAACAATTGGTCTTGCTGCAACTTTTGACACAAAATTAGCGCAAAAAGAATACGAAGCAATTAGTGATGAAGCTAGAGCAAAATATAACGAATGTATAAAAGCAAATTCTAGAAAACAATATCAAGGTTTAACTTTTTGGACTCCAAACGTAAATATTTTTAGAGATCCTCGTTGGGGTCGCGGTCAAGAAACTTTTGGCGAAGATCCATATTTAACAAGTCAAATGGGAATTGCGGCTGTAAAAGGTTTGCAAGGCGACGATTCAGATAATCTAAAGACAGCCGCTTGTGCAAAACATTACGCAGTTCATTCTGGCCCAGAAGCTGGACGTCACGTAGATGATATCAATCCAAGTAAAAAAGATTTGTGGGAAACATATTTACCAGCATTTAAAGCTTTGGTAGATAATGGTGTAGAATCTGTGATGGGCGCATACCAACGTCTTTATGGCGAACCTTGTAACGGAAGTAAATTCCTTTTAAAAGATATTTTGCGCGAAAAATGGGGATTTAAAGGTCACGTCGTAAGCGACTGTTGGGCTGTAAGAGACTTTCATGAACATCACAAAGTAACAAACACACCGGCAGAAAGTGCTGCGTTGGCAATTAATATGACTTGTGATTTAAACTGTGGTTGTACTTATCACGCCGCGTTGGATGCTGTAAAGCAAGGACTTTTGACAGAAGAAACAATCAACGAATCTTTGTACCGATTATTAGACACAAGATTTAAACTTGGAATGTTTGATAGCCCAGAAAAAAGCAAATGGGGTCATTTGGGCAAAAAAGACGTAGATTCAGAAGAACATAGAGCGTTAGCAAGAGAAGTTGCTCAAAAATCAATTGTACTTTTAAAAAATAAAGATGGATTGTTACCATTAAAAGATAAATTCAAGAAAATTCTTGTGATGGGACCTGTTGCCGCAAATGTAAACGCGCTTCTTGGAAATTACAACGGATTAAATTCTCATCTTGTTACAATGCTCGAAGGAATCATCGGAAAAACAGAAGATAAAGCCGATATTTCAATTGATTACGTTATGGGTGTTGGAATGTACGGCGAAAGTAAACAACGTGGATGGACTTTGGGACAAGCAGAAAATGCAGACGTTGTTGTTGCATGTTTTGGTCTTGATAATGCAATGGAAGGTGAAGAAGGGGAATCTGTAGAAACAATCAAGGGCGACAGAGAAACAATTGAACTTCCAAAATGGCAACTTGATTATTTACAGGCAGCAAAAGAAAGAGGAACTCCAATCGTTTTAGTTCTTACAGGCGGTTCTGCAATTGCTTTCCCACGTGAAATTGCGGATGCAATTTTAATGGTTTGGTATCCAGGTGAAGAAGGTGGAAACGCAGTTGCTGACGTAATTTTTGGTGATGCGATTCCTGAAGGACACTTGCCTGTTACTTTCCCAAAATCGACAGAAGATTTACCAGATTTTGCCGATTACAGCATGAAAAACAGAACTTATCGTTATATAGAGAAAGAACCTTTGTTCCCTTTCGGATTTGGTTTGTCTTATACAACATTTGCTTTTGAAAATATGGACGTTGCAAAAAACGGAGATTCTATAAAAGTTTGTGTTGATGTAAAAAACTGTGGCGATGTAGATGCTTCTAACGCGGTTCAGTTGTATATTGCAAAGAAAAATAGAACAGAAACCGACCCAATTTGTTCATTAAAAGCGTTTGAAAAAATCTTTGTAAAAGCAAAAGGTACAGAAAAAGTAACTTTTGAATTATCTACAAAAGATTTTGAATCAATAAATGAAGAAGGCGAAAGTGTTCTTGTTTCTGGAGAATACAACATTATTGTTGCAGATAGTTCCCCAAGTGATTTGAGCGAAAAACTAGGTGCAACAAAATCTGTTATTAAAACTATTTCTTTATAAATTTAATACCAATTTCTAAAGAAATTCCCGGGCTTGGATAATCTTCTGTTTGTTCGTAACTGACATTCAGAAGATTATTTATTTTTAAATAAGGAACAATCCATTTTGCAGGATAAAATTCTGTGTTCACGTTCACAAGCAAATACGGATTTAAATAAACCGCGTTCAAATTTGAAATATAACGTTTGCTTACAAAATTTGAGTTTAGATTTATGTTGAACGCTTTTTTTGCGTAATTCAAATTTGCACCGATAACCCATTCCGGCGTGTACATAATTCTTTTTTTGTAAGTTAATCCTTCTTTTAATAAAGCGTTGTACAAATATTCCACGTTTAAATTCCAACTTAAATTATCAGAAAAATTACCGTCACCAATAAAATTGCATCCAAGATAAAATGCGCTTGCAATATTTTGAGGCATCCAGATTCCAGTTCCTTCTGTGCTCCACTGAATTTTATTTTTGTAATAATTAGAAAAAACACTAAAAGAAAGATTTGTTTTTTGGAGGCGAAATGTTGAAGTAAATTCTGCGCCAAATCCATCTTCCGAATTTAAATTTGGATTTCCGCAGGCTGTAGAACTATTTTGCCAATATAATTGATTCAAATCCGGGAATAAATAGATTCTGTAAAAATTTATAGAATATGAACTTTTTGTAAGCGAATAACTAAAACCGATTTTGGGAACAAAAGAAATATTTTTACCAGAAAAAGCGACAGAAAGCGGAATGCTTAGAGAAAAAGCTTTGTTATTAAATGGCAAAATTTTTGTTGAAGATTTTACAAATCCATCAAGCAAAAATTTATTTCCGATGTTTGTTGATTGTAAAAAATTTTGTTTTAGATTGATTCCTAAACTTTGGAAAAAATAATCATTGATTTTAATTTTTGCACTTGCTGTTTGAGCCAACGCGTTTAAATTATGTTTGGAATGTTCTTGATTTGGGCCTGAAAATAAAGAATCGTATTTTTGATTATTTGATTGCCAGGCAAATCCGCCAGAAAATTCAATTTTATTAAACAAGTCAGGAATAGAAACGCTAAAATTTAAATTGTTGTTAAAATCTTTTTGCTCGTGGACAGTTTTATTAAAAGCCGGACCGGGAATTTTTTTATTCCCGATGTAAAAATTTTCGGTGAAAGAAAAATTTCGGCCGTTTTTCCAAAAGTGATTTAGCGCAAAATTAATATTGGAATCAAGAACTTGATTATTTTCTCGTTTTAATTGAACAGAATCTTTTAAAAAAATAAATTCGTTTTTTGCAAAAGTTCCTTTTGTTCCCAAATTAAAAAAAGTATTTTCAGAAATTTGACCGTCGGAATTTAGAAAAAGTGAAATTGTATCAAATGGATTACAAAAATATGTTTTGGAATAAATTTCGCCAAGAAGATTTAGGCCAAGAGTTTGTTTTTTTGTTGTAATATAAATTACAGCTGCGCCACCGTCAGCATTTACTTCTTCTATGAAACTTCCGCGCACAACTTCAATTTTTGAAATATTTTCTACATTGAGCGATGAAAAATCAAAAGTTCCGTTTTGCGCAGAATTTACGCAGATTCCATCAATTACAACTTTTATTGTACTTCCGGTAAAACCACGAATCGATGGCGCAGAAGCACTTCCGTACGAACCGTAGCCTTTTATTTGGATTCCCATTGTTTCCAATAATTCAATTAAATCTGTAGGATTTTTTTGCTGAATTTCTTCTTGTGTAAGAACTTGTTTTTGCTCAATTTGAGGTTCTTTTATTTCTGCAATAATTGTTTGCAATTCAATGATTTGTGCTGAATTTTCTGTAGCAAAGATGAATCCAGCACAAATTAAATTGCAAATCAAAAAAAATTTGCTTTTGAGTTTCATTTTTTTACATATTCACCGTGGAAAGCAAAATAACCATTTTCTACAGTAAATTCGGTTTTTGCTTGTTCTAAAGTTTCTGCAAAACTAATTCCGTCTGCTTTATATGGATTTGCAAGTTGAACAGCAACTTCAGATAGATTTTCATAATGAATAGCAATAAATTTTCCAACATAATTAGAAGGATTTCCTTCTTCTACAGTTTCGTATTGAATATAAATATATCCGCTTGAAGAACCTGTTGTTTCGATGATTTTTCCTGTCCAACCAAAAATTCCACCAGGCCCCCAATCTGATTCGTAAAATTCTCCGTCGTCATAGGTAACGGAATTTTCTGCGATAATATAACCATCGCCATAAGGTGAAAGCCAAGTTCCTACTAAAGAAGAAGGTTCTGGTTTGTTGAAATCGCAGCTGGAAAAAATAATACTAACAAATATTAGTAAAACTGAAAGAGCGAGCCTACCCCGGATAGGAAAGGCGCCGTTAGGCGTTCTGAAAGAACGAAGGCGAGAGCCGTAGCCTTGTATAGCCGGCTTTTTAAATGAGATGTGGTTCATATAAACCTCTAAAAGACCAGAGCGTTGCGTAGTCTTTGTTTGTTTGCTTTTCGTACGAAAAACAGGGTTTCCCCGCGTGTACCAAAGTTTCCTGACTTAAAGATAGCGATGCCTGTGGAGCCTTCCCACGTTCGTAGTGACTTTATCCACGTCTCTTTTTTACAGTTGCGCGTCCAGTTCAGGATTTTCACCTGATTCCGTTGAAATACACTTCAAAAAAATAGCATAAAAAAATATATGTGTCAAAAGTGTAGAAAAAAGTGTGGGAAAAATCTATAATTGCTTTATTATTTTTGCATAATTTAGGAATTAAAAATGAGTGGAATTTTTGGTGTTGTTTCAAAGAACGATTGTTCGTTAGATTTATTTTACGGTGTAGATTATCATTCGCATTTGGGAACTCGTCGTGGCGGGCTTGCTTTTTTTGAAGATAGCGGAATAATCTCTCGTTCAATTCACAATATTCAAAATTCGCCTTTTAGAACTAAATTTGAACGTGATATTGAAGAAATGCACGGGAAAATGGGAATTGGTTGTATCAGTGATTACGAACCACAACCTTTGCTTGTAAATTCTCGCCTTGGAAATTTTGCGATTACAACTGTTGGTCGCGTTGCAAATAAAGATGAACTTGTAAAAGAAGTTTTGGAAGACGGTTACACTCACTTTTTGGAAATGAGTGGTAGCGAAATAAATCAAACTGAATTGATTGTTGCACTTTTAAATCACGAAAATTCTATTGTCGATGGAATCAAATATGTTCAAGAAAAAGTTGAAGGTTCTATGACAATGCTCATTATGACAAAAGACGGAGTTTATGGTTCGCGCGATAAATTGGGAAGAACTCCTTTGCAAATTGGGCGAAAAGATGGCGCTTTTTGTTTTTCTTTTGAAAGTTTTGCTTATATCAATTTGGGTTATTCTGATTATCATGAATTAGGTCCTGGCGAAATTGTATTTATTTCTAAAGAAGCTGAAGAAATACAAATTTTGCAAAAACCTTTTGAAAAGATGAAGATTTGTACTTTCCTTTGGGTTTATTACGGTTATCCTACTTCTTCTTATGAAGGCGTAAACGTTGAACAAATGCGTTATAATTGTGGAAAATTCTTGGCTGAGCGTGATAAAGGGCAAATTTCACCTGATATTATTGCCGGAGTTCCAGATTCGGGAGTTCCTCATGCGATTGGTTATGCAAATGCTTCGGGAGTTCCTTTTTCTCGTCCGTTCATCAAATATACTCCAACTTGGCCACGGTCTTTTATGCCAACAAATCAAGCTCAACGTAATTTGATTGCGCACATGAAGTTGATTCCTGTTCAGCCTCTTATTAAAGATAAAAAATTGCTTTTAATTGACGATTCAATTGTAAGAGGAACTCAATTACGCGAAACAACTGACTTTTTGTACAATAGTGGTGCAAAAGAAGTTCACGTAAGACCTGCTTGTCCGCCAATTATGTTTGGTTGTAAATATTTGAATTTCTCACGTTCAACTTCTGAAATGGATTTGATTACAAGACGAATAATCAAAGAACGTGAAGGCGATAATGTTTCTGAAGAAACTTTGCAAAAATATTGCGATCCAGACACTCCAGAATATGCAGCAATGTTGGAAGAAATTAGAAAAGAACTTCACTTTACAACTTTGCGTTATCATCGCTTGGACGATATGCTCGACAGTGTAGGAATTGATCACTGCAAACTTTGTACATATTGTTGGAACGGGCGCGAGTAAAAAAATAGTTTTTTACCGTTAACGAGGTCCTCTCGCGCCTCAAGTTTTGCGCAAGCAAAACTTGTACGCTTTGTTTAGTACCGGACGCGAGAAAAATTCATTTTATACCGTTAGCGTTTTCCTCTCGCGCTTCAAGTTTTGCAGGGCAAAACTTGTTCGCTTGGTTTAGCACCGGGCGTGAGTAAAAGTTAATTTATTACCGTTAGTGTTTTCTTCTCGCGCCTCAAGTTTTGCGTAGGCAAAACTTGTATGCTTGGTTTTTAGTTGGTTTTGAGTTTATTTTTTAAAAGTTGGGCTTTTACGTTGTCGGGGTAGATTGTTGTGGCGTAGTCTGCGGAACGGAGTGCGTTTAAGTTGTCGTTCATTGTAACGTAGATACAAGCGATTCTGTAGAAGATTTCTGAACGTAACGATGCGCTGCTTTCTCTACTTGCGGCTTTTCCGTATAAATCTAATGCTTTTTCTTTTTTGCCTGTGGAATAATAAATGTCTGCCAAATTCATGCAGGTTGCTGTAGAAACTTTTGAAGAAATAAATCCTTCTTGCAAAATGCCTGCGCTTTCGTAAACGCAATATTCACTTAAGCGAATTGCTTCGTCGCGTTTTTCAAAAGTTGTTGCAAAATATGCTGCGATTTCGGCTGTTTTTGGTTGAATTAGTGGCAAAAGTGATTGAATTTGATGCCAGAATTCTTCTTTTTCATCTAAAGAATATGTTTTGTAAAGAAAGTTTTGGAATAATGTAAAAGCGTCTTGAATTTGGTTGTTTTTGATTAAATTAGTTACAGCGTATTGAACAAGCATTTCTTCGTAAACAGAATCTTGCGACAAATTATCTTCTATCATCATCCATAAATCGGAAATCTTTTGTTTTTGTGATAAAGTCTGATTTGTTTTGTATTTTAAATCCAATTGTTTAATTACAAGTTCGGGTGAATATTTGTTGTTTAATGATTTTTCTATTCTGTAAAGTGCGTCGCTCACTGGAATTACAGAACGATTGTCGTATTTTTCCATATCAATGGTTTTTAATCCAGCTTGACGCAAAGCTAGTGTATGTTCATCTTCTGTTCGCTCAATTGAAGAATTATATGCAAAATCTGCATAAGCAATGAGCGCTGGAACAAAATCTTCCCATGTGTTTACTGCGTGAGAAAGCAATTCACGGGCTTTTTCTTGCATTCCGTTGTTTATTGCCCAAATTGCGCTGTTCACATAAATAATTGGTAAATGTTTATTTTCTTTTTGATTTATATTAAATGAATCTACGTCTAAGAGCAATTTTTGTCTTGTTTGTTCTGCTTGTTGCATATCAGAAATTGCCATATAACAATCGGATTCAAGCGCAGACAGATTAATTAAGAATGATGAATTTTTTGTAGATAAATTTTGATTCAGAGCGTTTGCTTGTGATAAAGCGTCTAAACTTTCTATAAATTTTGTTCCATCGTATAAAACTGTCGCCCAAAAGTACGCATCGTTAGAATTTGCAAATGAAGTTGGTGCAATTTCTGTTGCTTTTGCGTAGTTTCCTTGTAAAAGAGCGATTACAGCACAGTTTTTTATCCAAATAGGATTTTGAGAAGCTTGGTATGCGTCGTAATAAATAGAAAAATATTCTTGATTTGTAAAAAGTTTGTTTTCTGGTTCAGAAATTGCTTTTTGTAAAATTGCTTGTGAATAAATAGAAGCGTATTTTGTACCAATTAAAGCTTTTGAAGTTTTGATTGCTTCATCCAAATTGTTTTGTTCTAATAAAGACATGGAATAAAGTGAAATCAATTCAGGATTTTTTGGCAATTCTTTTAACGCTTTCTTGATGATTAAATCAGCACGTTTTTGTTCATCAATATATTTGTAGCGTTTGTAAATACTGATAAAAGACCAAGAATCAGAAGTTTGTTTTTCTAATTTTTTTAATTCATCTACTGCATCCGAAAAATAATTTTGTGAAATGAGTGCGTCAATTAATTCAAGTTTGTTTGAAAAAGAATATTGCTCTGATTTCATTTTGCAAGAAAACAGAGCAGTATTTAATAAAAGTGAAATTAAAATTAATAAGTAAGAATAATTTTTATGAAAGAGTTTTGCCTTCATCTTTTTCTATCTTATCTAGAATTGCATTGATAAATTTGTATGAATCGTCCGAACCATATTCTTTTGCAATATTTACAGCTTCGTCTATAACAATTTTTGGATTAGAACCTGCTTGAAATTTAATTTCGTAAGTACTTGTTCTTAAAATTGCTAAAGAAACTTTATTAATTCTTTCCATTGTCCAAGAAGAAGACAAATGTGAAGAAATTAAATTGTCAATTTCATCAAGGTGGTCAATTGTTCCAGAAATGATGAAACTTGCAAAAGTTTGTTCTTCTAGTTCATTTGGTGTAAATTCAGAATCTTTTTTTAACCAAGAGAATGTTAGCAATTCCTCTGTAGGAACACGGCTAACATTCCAAGAATAAAGTGCCTGAAAAGCAATAATTCTACTTTTTCTGCGTGACACGTTAGTTCTCCCAATCAAGAAGTTTGTTTAATGCATCACCTTCTTTTTTACGTTCTACATTTGCTGGAATATTCAATGATTTTGCAATGTCTTGTGCAGCAATTTGAACGAATTGCATTTGTTTTTGTTGTGTCAAATTAGAACGAATGTAATCGTAAACTGTGATTGTTGTTTCTGGTTGAACTACGTCACTAATTCCAAGAAGTTTTGCAGCGTATTTTTTTCTAATACAGAGATATCTAAAATCAACATCTGTTTCAATCATATCAGAAACAAAACCTTCGCTTTGGTCATACATTGAAAGTAAATTTGAATAAGATAAACCTAAGTTGAGAGCTGATGCTTCTACAATAGGAATTAGGATTTCTCCAGCTTTGTATGCAGAACCTTCTTTGTTAGATTCCAAAACCATTTGTTCCAAAGTCTGTTTTTTGTCGATATATTTGTTTCTTAATTCGTTTAATTTAAGTTTTGAAGCTTCAGGATCTGTTCCTTTTGGTACAATAACAAGGAACACTTTCATCATATCGTTCCATACAAAAGAAGATTTATTTCCTTGGTAGAATGCACGAATTTCTTCATCAGTTGGAGCAACTGCTTGAAGTTCAGCTTGTTTTTGACTTACAACGTATTGTTGAGCAATAAGTTGATTTTTAAGATAAGTTTTGTATTCAGCAACATTCATTCCAACTTGAGCTGTCAAAAGTTCATCAAGAGTAACGCCTTGTGTTTTTAAGATTAAGTCGTTCAATTCTTTTTCTGTTACATTTGCACCGACTTGCTGGCTCATGCTTTGAATAAAATATTGATCAACAGCGCTGTCAGGAATAGACAAACCGATTTTTTGTGCAGCTTGAAGAATTAATCTTTCTTCGATAAGTGCATCAAGAACCATTTTCTTTTCATCTACAGTAAGTGCTTTTCCAATTTGTTTTTGGTAAGTATTTACACGTGCTTTTAATTGTTTTACTGTAATTGATTCATTTTTGTTCATTTTAATTACAGCAAGAACTTGTAAGTCAGATTGTGCAAAAACTGCGCTAACTGACATAAATAAAACCATACATGCAAGAATAAAACGTTTCATATATTCTCCAAAATTATTTAAAATATAAAAAATTTCCTTTTTACATATTAACAATACTAAAAAAGTAAAGTTACTAAATTTTTTATTTATCTAATGGTAATCCACCAGAAATTACCGCTCTAATACGACGAACGCCAGCTGATGATGATTGTTCTTTTTGGATTTTGAAATCTCCAATTTGTAAAGTGTGTTGAACATGTGGTCCACCACAAACTTCTTTACTAAACCAATCATTATTTACATCACGACCAATTGTGTAAACTTTTACATCTTCGCCATATTTATTTGTAAACAATGCACGAGCTCCAGCTTTTTGTGCAGCTTCAAGGCTCATAACTTCCATTGTAACTGGCAAATCTGCTTTAATTTGTTCGTTTACAATTTGTTCAACTTGTTCAATTTCTTCTTTTGTCATTGGACGGTCAAATGTAAAGTCAAAACGCATTCTTTCGTTGTTGATATTTGAACCTTTTTGTGCAACTTGATCACCAAGTACATTTACCAATGCCTGTTGCAACAAGTGAGTTGCTGTGTGATATTTTGTTGTAACATCAGATTGTTCAGCAAGTCCACCTTTTGCAGCACCTGCATCAGCTGTTTTACTAGCTTCCTGATGTTTGCGTTCTGCTTCTTTGAATCCTTCTACATCAACTGTAAATCCGTTTTCTGCACCAAGTTCCTGAGTAAGTTCCAATGGGAATCCGTAAGTTTCGTACAAATTATATGCAACTTTTCCAGAAATGATTTTCTTTGGATTTTTCATCAAATTTGGCAAAAGTTTTTGGAATTCAGCTTCACCTTTTAACAAAGTTTTGCGGAATTTTTCTTCTTCTGCAGTAAGTTCTTTGTAGATTTTTTCTGAATTTTGTTCCAATTCTGGATATGCAATTTTAAAGTTTGCAACAACTGTTGCTGCAATTTTTGCAAGGAATGATTCTTCAATTCCAAGTTTCATTCCGTGACGAACTGCACGACGAATTAAACGACGCAATACATAACCAGCACCAACTCTATCTGGAGTTACGCCGCGTTGGTCTCCCAAAATGAAAACACTTGAGCGGCTGTGGTCTGCAATAATGCGAACAGATTTATCTTTTTCTTCGTCTGTTCCGTAAGTATATTTTGAAAGTTCTTCAATTGTTTTTATGATTGGTTGGAAAACTTCTGTAAGGTAAACGCTAGTCTTTCCTTGAAGAATACAATTTGCTCTTTCAAGTCCCATACCAGTGTCTACATTTTGTTTTGGAAGTTTTACAAGAGTATTTTCGTCAATGCGATTATATTCCATAAAAACGTTGTTCCAAATTTCCATCCAATTATCAGGGTCAGTTCCTTTGTTTGAACCAGCAGGAGGAAGACCTTCTCCAACCCAATAGAAAATTTCTGTATCTGGACCACAAGGACCTGTTGGACCTGCTGCCCACCAGTTGTCGCTTTTTGGCATATAAGCAATTTTATCTTCTGGCATTCCGTTTTCTTTCCAGTAACCAGCAGCTTCTTCATCACGAGGAGCAGATTCATCACCTTCAAAAACAGTTACCGAAATCATTCTTGGATCTAAAGCAAGCCATTTTGGAGAAGTTAAAAATTCATAACTGTAAGCAATAGAATCTTTTTTGAAGTAATCTCCAAGACTCCAGTTTCCAAGCATTTCAAAACAAGTTAAGTGGCTTGGATCTCCAACTTCATCAATGTCGCCAGTGCGAACACATTTTTGATAATCTGTTAAACGAGTTCCAGCTGGGTGTGGTTCACCAAGTAAATATGGAACTAAAGGATGCATCCCTGCTGTTGTGAATAAAACAGAAGGATCATTTTCTGGAATTAAAGACTGACCAGAAATTTCAGCGTGATTTTTACTTTTAAAAAACTCAATATATTTTGAGCGAAGTTCGTTTGCATTCATAACGTATAATTATACAGAATTTCTATTGACGTGTAAACGTGAAAGAAGCGCCCTCAGTTGCAAAACAGTCAGTTGGTGTAATTCTAACTGGTGTAAAGATTAACGTGTCTTTGTCCTGTACAATTTTTTCTATTTTTTTGCGCTTTACGGTTTCTGTAATTGTTTTTGTTCCATAAGATAAAGCGTAATTTTGCTGAAGGAAAGAGTTGGCTGAATTTGAGCGGAATTGCAAAACGTTGTAATCGCCAATTTTCATAAATGAATAAATTCCTTCCTCTGATAAATCCATGTTAGAAAAAGAATATGTGTAATCTTTAAATGCGATGGAAACAAGTTCATCATTTGTAATCCAACGTTGAGCATTTTTTAAATCTGTGATGAATTCATTTTCTTTTTTCTGTTCAGAATCTGTGGAAAATGATGATTGTAAACTTAATTTTTTATATTGTCCGTCCCACGCGTTGTTTTCTTTAATCAGCAAGTTGATGTAATCGCGAATTGTTAATTTAATTTCATCGATATTTGTTAAAGTAATATCGAATTCGCGATGAAGAGTCATGATAGAAGAATTGACAGTTGTAAGATAAATTCCGTTGTGACGAACTTTGCTTACTTCCCATTCGTAAACTTCTTGCGATTGAGTTCCGTCGATAAGAATAACTTCTTTGTTTGGATAATCAAAATATAAATAACGAACACTTGAATCAGAATTGGAAGTTTTGTACCAAAGTCCATTTAAGAAATTTGCAAAAGTTTCTACAGTCCCGTCAAGAATTTTGGAAAGTTCTTTAGAAGCAACGCGTTTTGCGGCAACTTTGATTTCTTTTGCAAGTTCATATTTTTGTGTTGCTGAATTGTATTTATATTCTTGTTGAATTTGGTTTAAATTTGTTGTGTTTGAATCAGCGGGTTCGTTTTCTTTGTCTGATTTATAAACCCAAACAGAAAAACTTTCTCCTTTTGAAAGCGACATTTCGTAATATTCTGAACGTTCTGTTTGTTGAATAAAAATTGTTCCGTCTGAAGAAAAATCCCCGATTGTCAAAAGTTCAGGTTTTCCTTTTTTTGTTTGACATTGGTAAATCTTCATTACATAATTTCCGTCGTCTTCAATTCCTTGACAAATCAATGCGTTTTTGTGTTCGCCCGTGATGTCCATGCTTGTGTAAGAGAATGTTCTTGTACGCGAAATTTTAGTTTCAATTTCACTCAATCTATCATAAGAATTTGTTTCTGAATTATATAACCCCGGAATAATTAAAAGGTAAGGAAATCCCGATTTACGAACAACAATTACTTCATCATCAAAAGTATCGTTGTTAAAATCTATTGTTAATGTACTGATTAAAGTTTCATTTGGTAAAAGAGGAACAAATGTTTCAAAAGTCTCTGCTGAATTTTCAGCGGTGAGAAGTTCTTCAGAAGTACCTTCTTGTTTTGTAGATTTTGGAGTAACTATTTTTGCTCTTGTGGGTGTGTTCTCTTGTTGTGAATTAAAATTTTTTGTAAAGAAAAATGCTGCTGCGATAGAAACGGCTACTATAATAAATAAAACAGGGATTAATTTTGTTTTCATAAATCAAACTATACAGTGATTTTTTTGTTTTCTCAACCGTGTAAAAAAAACAATGTAAAATGTGTCTAAATTTTCTATTTTATGTAAATAAAAAGATATGTTATTGTTTTTATAGAAACTGATTTTTGGGGATAAAAATGAAAAAAATACTTACTTTTGGAATAATTTTATGTTTGGCTTCATCGCTTTTTGCAAAACCAACTTTTGACAAAAAAAAAGCTTTAAAGGATGAAGGAAAAAAAGAATTTACAGCTACTTCGGCAATAGAAACTGTAAAAAATATGAAAACAGGTTGGAATTTAGGAAATACTTTTGATGCACCAGGAAAAACAGTTCGTGCTGAAACAGCTTGGGGGCAACCAAAAACAACAAAAGCAATGATAGATGGACTTGCAGCTTCTGGGATGAAAACAATTCGACTTCCAGTTTCTTGGTCAGATCACATTATTGACCAAAAATATACAATCGATCCTGAATGGATGGCTCGTGTAAAAGAAGTTGTAGATTGGGCAATTTCTAACGATATGTATGTTATCATTAATTCTCATCACGACAATTTTGACAAACCAAGCAAAATGGGTTATGGAAAAGGTTATTATCCAAATTCTGTAAATTATGAAGAATCAGCAAAATTTTTGGAAAATATTTGGGCACAAATTTGTTTGGCATTCAATAATGGATACGATGAACATTTGATTTTTGAAACAATGAATGAACCAAGACTTAGAGGAACAAATTATGAATGGTGGAATGATTTAAATTCTGCTGAATATAAAGAAGCTTCTGCAACATTGAATAAATTGAACCAACTTGTTTTGGATACAATTCGTAAATCTAAAGGAAATAATCAAAAACGTTTTGTAATGTGTCCGGGTTTACGTGCAGCGCCAGATTCTGTTTTAGCAAAAGAATTTGAAATGCCAAAAGATGACGCTCCAGGAAAATTGATTGTTTCTGTTCACATGTATGATCCATACGGATTTGCAATGCTTAGTCCTGGTGAATCTGAATTCTTGCCAAAACATCAGAACGCAATTGCAAGAACATTTAAAGCATTAAAGGAAAAATTTATTCTAAATGGATATGCTGTTGTTATTGGTGAATATGGAGCTGTAAACAAGGAAAATACTCCAGAACGTGTAAAATGGTTCAGTGCTTTTATAAAATATTCTAGATTTCACGGAATGACGAGTTGTTTATGGGATAATGGCGATTACAGAATCACAAAAACTTCAGCAGATAAATATAGCGAAAAATTTGGATTTTATGATAGAAGAAAACAAGTTTGGTTTTTCCCAGAAATATTGGAAGCAATTATGACAAACGTGGGAGAATAAAAATTTATATTTGCTTTTCTGCATATGATAGTGTAGAATGGTTTGAAGTGGGATTCAAGTAATAAATATAATTTTATCCGAAAATGTTTTTACATCACAAACTGTTTTGAGAGTTTTTATTCGTACTGCGAATAGGGTAGGAAAATTATATGGAAGAACTAAAGATTCCTGAATCGAACAATATAAAAGAATTCGCGATTTTTAAAGAAACAATTGCTCGAATTATTAATGGTGACTTAGATTCCGTAAAACAAGGCGCTTATTCTTTTGTCTATTTTGATATTCTTCATTTCAAAGCAATAAATGATATTTTTACTCCAGTTCAAGGTGATAAATTTCTTGAATATATGCAAAATTCAATCAGACAGATTTTTCCGTCTACAAGCCTTTTGCATCGCTTTGGTTCTGACCGTTTTATTTTATTTACAAATTGCAACAAAGTTGAAATAGAAAAATTAATTAAGAAATATCTAAAGAGAATTGCTGATTATAAATTATCTTACGAAATTGTTAGTAATATCGGTATTTACATTACAAACAGAGCAGATATAACTGTAGACGGAATGATTGATAGAGCAATTATAGCTCATTCATTTATAAAAGGTTCTTACAGCAAAAAATACAATTTTTATGAAACTTCACAGCGAATGCAACTTTTGGGTGAACAAGAGATTACTGGCCGAATGGCAGAAGCGCTTGCATCTAGAGAATTTGTTGTTTATTTTCAGCCACAATTTGACCATTCAAATGGAAGTTTAGTTGGTGCAGAAGCGTTAGTTCGTTGGATTCATCCAAAACGCGGTTTGATTCCGCCAAATGTTTTTATTCCTGTTTTTGAAAAAAATGGATTTATTACAAAGTTGGATTTTTATGTTTTTGAAGAAACTTGTAAGTTTATAAAGCAATGTGAAGAAAAAAACATTCCGATAGTTCCAATTTCAATTAATATTTGTAGAAATGATATTTATCAAGAAGGATTTGTAGAATCGCTTGAAAAAATTCGTGAAAAATATGAAGTTCCTGTAAAACTTCTTCGTATAGAAATTACAGAATACGCAGTTGTAGATGGAATTAAAAAGGTAAACGAAATTATTTCAAAACTTCATTCATGCGGCTACATTGTAGAGATGGACGATTTTGGAAGTGCGTATTCTTCATTAAACGCATTAAAAAACATCAATCTTGATATTTTGAAATTGGACATGAAATTTTTGTCAGACGATGGAAATAATCAAAACGGGGCTGTTATTTTAAGTTCCGTTGTTCGTATGGCAAAATGGCTTGGATTCCCAGTTATTGCTGAAGGTGTAGAACAGAAAAAACAAGCAGATTATTTGTTGAGTATTGGTTGTAGTTATATTCAAGGATATTTTTACGCAAAACCGATGCCTGCTGATGATTTTGAAAAATTATTATCTTCAACTTCTCAAAGTAGCACAAAACCTTCGATGTTCGTAATTAATTCAATGAAAGCGGGTGATTTTTGGAATCCTGATTCATTGGAAACTTTGATTTTTAGTAATTACGTTGGTGGCGCTGCGATTTTAGATTATAGAAAAGGTAAAGTAGAAGTTCTAAGGATAAATAGAAAATATATTCAAGAAATTGACCAATCATTAACAGAAAAAAAAGTTTTGCAGACAGAATTAACATCGCTCTTGGATGAAGAAAACAAACAAAAATTTATTGAAATGCTTGAAAAAGCAATTGCGTCTGATCAAGAAGAAGAATGTGAAACTTGGCGATTGTATGATAAAACCAAGAAACCGCTTTGTATTAGAAGTACTGTTAGATTGATTGGAAAAAGCGTGGATAGTTATCTTTTTTATGTAATGATTAGAAATATCACACCAGAGAAAGAAGCGTTGCAAGAAATGTTACATAGAGAAAGATTATTCCGAGCAGCTGCAGAGCAATTAAAAATCTTCTATTGGGAATATGATATAAAAACAAAACGAATGTATCCATGTTTTAGATGTATTCAAGAATTACATTTTCCTCCTGTTTTGGAAAATTATCCAACTTCAGCAATAGAAAGAGGTTTTTTACCAATAGATGTCGCTGATTTTTACAAAGAAGTTCATCAACGTTTAGAAGATGGAGAACATTATATAGAAATAGACATTCCTCTTACCGAAAAAAGGGAACTTTATAGACTTAGATATACGACAGAGTTTGATAAAAACGGAAAACCCGTAAAAGCATACGGAACTGCAATAAAAATTTAAAAATATTTTTACAAATTGCAAAAGATGTTGTAATATAAAAGTATCTTATAAAGTAAAAATATGTAATGAATATGCAGAGTGTTGATAAAGAAAAGATTCAAGTAGCAGTAAAATTACATTCTCCCATCGAAATTGTCTCATATGTTTTGCCTAGAGAAAAAGAATTGTATATTCAAGATGTTTTAACAGAATTCTTAAAAGAGTGTCATCAAGAGCATCTTGCAGAAAGTTTAAGATTTTGTATTACAGAATTATTAGTAAATGCAAAAAAGGCAAATACAAAACGCGTATTTTTCAAAGAAAAAAATTTAGATATAACTAGTCTTAACGATTATGAAACAGGAATGAAAACTTTTAAGGATGAAACTCTTGCAAATTTGGAATACTATTTGGCAAAACAAAAAGAGCATGGTTTATATGTAAAAGTTGTTTTAAAAGTTGATAATGATTTTGTACACATAGAAATCCGAAATAATAGCGTTCTTACTGCTTTTGAAGAAGAACGTATTTCAGATAAAATTAATAAAGCAAAACAGTTTAATTCATTGGAAGAAGTTTTTACTTCGGTTTTGGATGCGACAGAAGGAGCAGGTTTAGGAATTATCATTATTATTTTGATGCTCCAAAAAGTTGGTTTATCTAAAGATAATTACAAAGTTTATACAACACAGGATGAAACTGTAACAAGTATTATGCTTCCAGTAAATCAACAATTTAATAGTGAAGTAACAGATTTATTGGTAAAATTTGTTTCTATGCAAGAAAAATTTCCTGTTTTGGAAAGCAATTTTTCAAATATAAAAAATGTTTTAGCTTCTCCTCAGATTAATATTAATGATTTAGTTGGATGTTTTTCTAAAGATTTGTTCCTAACATCGTATTTATTAAATAAAGCGGCTGCAAAACAAGAAAATATTTGTTCTATTGTTCAGGCAATAAATGTGCTTGGTCTTGAAAATCTAAAAATTCAATTTGAAAAAGACAAAAATTTATTTACAATAATTAAAGATGAACGAGATGATAGAAAACTTTGGGAACATGCGTACAGAGTTGGTTTTTTTGCATCTTGTTTAATGCAACGTGTAAATTTAAAAAATAAAATCACAGAAGACCAAATGTACGTTTTGGGAATGTTACACGACATTGGTGTTGTTGCTCTAGAAGTTTTATCAATTGAAAATAAGATTTTGTTAAACCAATATTGTGATGAAAAAAAGATTTGTGAATATGCAAAAGAATTATTTTTCAATGATAACAAACATTCGGTTTCTGGTTCGTTATTAGCAAAAAAATGGCTTTTACCAGCGATAATTTCAGATGTAATTCGTTATCACAATGAACCAGATAGTTGTCCGGAAGAATTTAAAGATATAGTTTATATAATTCACATTGCTGATATGTTGCAATATTTTGGGCAAGGGCAGATTCAATTTTCGCAAATTAATAAAGATGCTCTAAAATGTTTGGATATTGAAACTGAAGAAGAATTACGAATTATTTATACAGAAATTCAAAAACTTTTCTAATCTTGATTTTCTAACGAATCAACCCATTTTTGCATAAGAATTCCAAAGGCAACGCCAACATTAAGAGATGCTTTTAAACCTTTCATTGGAATGGAAACTCTACCGTAAGTTGCTTTTTGTAATGCTTGAGGACTTACACCCAATTCTTCTGAACCAATGATGCAAATTCCTTTTTTGGGAAATTTAAATTCATTTATATCTTGTCCGCCTGTTTCCAAAGCGAAAATAGGAACATCGTCTGGTAAATCATCTAAAGATTTTCGTTCAAAACCCATTGTTTCTATACAACCCATTCCACTTCGGATGGCGCGTTGTTGCATTGGGTCTGTACAAAATGGTGAAATATAAACTTTTTCCGCGCCCATCGCTTCGGCAGTTCTAAAAATGGAACCAATATTAAAAGGAGAACGAATGTCTTCTGCGTAAACTGCGATATTTGGGTAAAAATCTCGTTCTCTTACAATTCCGTTTTCGTCTGTGGGAGCTTGGTGCGGGGCAATTACTAAATCCCATTCAGCTGGAAAAGTTCCGATGATGGACAAAAGATGATTTCTGGCGCAATTACAAAGACGTAATTCATCAAAAGGTTCTGCGTTTAACAAAGATTTGATTTCTTGTGCGGCTTCTGGTGATAAGTCAGGGTCTTTTAAAAGAACTTGAGTAATCTGTTTTACATATTCTGCACGAGGCATATTTTTAAAAGAATATTCAGTTCCTTTTTCTGCAATTCCTTTTATATCACGTTCTAGCGCACCAAAAGTCAATGCAATTTTTCTACGTTTTTGTCCACCTTCTAAGTGAAATAATTTTCCAGGTTCAATCATAATTAGTAAGCATTTTTTATAAAGTCAAAGATATCGTCAGTAGACATGCTTCTAGGTAATTTAGTAATGATGTCTATTTGACCAGCGTCTTCAGCTACGAGAGACAACTGTTCCATGCTTAATTGTAAATCTTTTAAGCGTGTTGGTAAATTGGCTTTTGCAATTCTTTGGCGAATATTATCAATGAACATTTTTACAGCTTCTGGACCTGTAATTTCTTTTGGAACAACGCGCATTATGTGAGAAAGTTTTTCAATTTGCACACTTTTAAAGTTTGCAGCATCTTCCAAAGAATAAGAAAGCAAAATAGAAGAAACTAATGATTTATTAATTTGATATCTTGAATTAATTGTCATTGCTAACAAAGAAGATAATCCCAATGAACTTGAAGCAGAAGCTAAAGAAATCATAATTCCAGCTTGTGCAAGTAAAATTTCTTCTGGAGTTGTAATATCAAGGGAAGGTGAACCGTCCAATGCATATGCAAGAAGTTCTAAACCTTTTTCTACAAACATATCGCTGAAGAAATTTGATTTTTGAGACAAATATGCTTCTATAGCCATAGACATTACTTCTATAGCGATAGTTGATTTTTGGTTTTGTGTGAGAGTCAGCATCAAATTTGGATCAACAAGAACAAGTTTACAAAGATTGTTTTGAACTTTCATCAATTTGAGCTGATTATTACGTGAATCTTTTATAGGAATTTCATTTGTAAAAATGAACGGTGTACTAAAAATTGTTGGAACACAAATACAAGGAATTGGGGAAGTTGTTGGTAATGCTCCGTCAACAAAATTATTAAAATCATGAACTTCATTAAAGAAGGCTGCGACAATTCTACCAATGTTTAAAGCTTTTGAGCCACCAATTGCGATTATTCCGTGAACATGCCCTTCTTTTGCAAGAGCCAATGCGCGTTTTGCTAACTGTGATGTGTTTCCTTCAGAAATTTCAGAAAAAACGAAATGTTCAATTTTTCTGTCAGTAAATGATTGTGTAATTTTTTGGATTGTGCCAAATTCATTTAGAACAGGGTCTGCAATAATCATAAAACGTGTTCCCCATTCCATAACTTGTTGTGGAAGTCTGCTAAGTGTGTACGAACCTAAAATAATGTTTGGTGTAATTCTAAATGCAAAATCACCCATTTTTTTCTCCAAATTTTTTTAAGTTTTTATGAATACACTTTTTTATTTTAATTAAAACTTTTTGAGAATATAAAAAAAGGACTGTCGTAAATTATATCAGTGCTGAACAAAAAAGTATATAAAAATTTTGTTCACAGAGATATAACTAAAAGGACAGCCCTTTTAGAAGGATTGTTACTCCAGAATTAAATACCGAATCCAGACATAACTTTTTCTGCTGTTGAAAGAATTACTTCGTCACTAAGATAAGAAGGGTCTTTAATCTTAGCTTTTACTTCTGCAATTCTATCTGCTCTAACATTAGGAGTTTCAGCAGCAACTTTGTCCAAATAGTAAGCTTCTGCTTTTTCAATAGCTTCTTTTGAAACAGAAATAGAATCTGTTTGGCTGCTAACTTTTGCAGCGTTGTCTGTCTTACGGATGTTCTGTACGTTGTTTAGCGGGTTTAATCCCCCAATTTTATCTATCATCATAACGTCCTACCCCTCTACTTTTTATTTATCGGTAGATTCATCAGAATTCTGAATCTTTTTTACACCAGAAATAAAAATTGCGAACTCACCTTTTATGGAAGTTCTTTGTGCAAAATCATTTTTTACATCTTCTGCCGTGCCACTTAATATTTCTTCGTGAAGTTTTGTAAGTTCTCTTCCAACAACTACGCGACGCTTACTATCAATATCGGCAACATCAGTTAAAAGTTTAACAATTCTAAACGGAGATTCGTAAATAATTATTGCATCTCCAGTTTGCATCAATTCTTTTAAACGAGTTCTTCGTTTTCCGGGCTTGGGTGATAAAAAACCTTCAAAAATAAGAGTTTTTCCACCACTTCCTGCGACACTTACCAAAGTTGCAAATGCAGCCGGACCAGGAATAGGAACAATCTCGTGGCCGTTTTCTCTGACTATATCAACAAGAACAGCGCCCGGATCACTAATCCCAGGAGTTCCTGCATCACTTGCGTACGCAACAGAAAATCCATCATCCAAAAGTTTTAAAATCTTTTCGCCAGCAAATTTTTCATTTTGAGCTCTACAAGAAATAAGCGGTTTTTTGATTTCAAAATGATTCAGAAGTTGCAAGGTATGACGAGTATCTTCACAAGCGATGTAATCTACAGATTTTAGAGTTTCTACCGCTCTAAAAGTCATATCTTGTAAATTTCCTATTGGCGTTCCAACAATATATAGTACAGACACAATATAATTATAATATTAAATTGATTAATTAACAAGTTTTGTATTAAAATCAATTAGTTTTTTACAAAATTATACGATATTATAATAAGTAGATTTTAAGCAGGAGTTTTACAAAATGAAAAAAATATTAAAAGTAGTGTTATTTCTTCTGATAGGAAGTTCTCTTTTTGCACAAACTGTAGAAGAAGATGTTTCTGTAAAAGAAATTTCGACTCGTACAGCACAAGTTGCTATTTCAAATCCTGATTATATGGTAACTTCTGGAGATATTTATAATCTTGCGTTTGTTGCAGGAACAACTCCTGTTTCGTATTCAATTCTTGTCGATTCTTCATATAAAATAAAAGTTGCTAATTTGGCTACATTAGATGCAACTGGGAAATCATATATAACATTAAAACGTCAAGTTGAAGAAATTGTTTCTAAAAACTATCCAATGAGTGCAGTTCAATTTGTTTTGACACAACCTTCTTCCTTTACTGTTGTTGTAAAAGGTGAAGTAAAATCAACTCAAGAAGTAAATGTTTGGGCACTTTCTAGATTATCATCTGTAATAAAAGGATGTGAAACAGCATATTCATCAACAAGAGATATAACTGTTATTTCTACTACAGGAAAGAAAAAATCATACGATTTATTTAAAGCAACAAGATTTGGTGATTTGAGTCAAGACCCATATTTACGTCCTGGCGATATTATAGAAATTAAACGTGCTGATAGAAAAGTTTCTATTGGAGGCGCTGTAGAAAGACCAGGAACATATGAATTATTGAAAGGAGAAAACTTAAAGACACTTGTTTCATATTATGCAAATGGATTAACAGTTCAAGCAGATACAACACGAATGGAACTTTCTAGACGAGTAGGAACAGAATTTAAAACAGGGCAAAAAATCTATTTGGATAAAAATGTAATGGATGAAGATTTTGAACTTGTTTATTATGATTATGTTACAATTCCTTCGTATGAATCTTTAAAACCTGTTGTTTTTGTTGAAGGTGCAGTAAATGTTTCTGCAGGGGATAGTGGAACACAACAAGATGCTTCTAATAGAATTCCGTACAGATTTGAAGTTGGAACAAACTATGCTCAATTTGTAAGAAGCAATATTGGATTATTCTCTGCTGTTAGTGATACCGAAAATGCTTATGTTATTAGAAAAGGAGAAATAATTCCTTTAAATGTTTCTGAAATGCTTTATAATGCAAACTTTTATTCTGATTTTGAATTGGAAGAAAATGATATTTTACGTATTCCATTCAAACAATTGTTTGTAGTTGTTTCTGGAGCAGTTAATCAGCCGGGTAAATATCCATATATTCCAGATAGAACTTATGATTATTATGTAAATCTTGCAGGTGGTTTTGTAAAAGAGAGAAACAGAGGAGATGCTGTAAAAATTATTGATATTAATGGTGAAAAAGTGACAAAAAGTGAATATATAACACCTGAATCAATTATTGATGCAAAATCAAATTCTTTCTTGTATTTCTTTAATCAATACGCACCAATTTTGACAACACTTTTATCTGTTGTGGGAACAACTCTTTCTGTTCTTGCTGTTACACAAGCAAAATAAATAAACTTATAAATTTTTAATTGCAACTGAATGCGTGTTTTACGTGTTTGGTTGCGATTTATTTAGGGTTTAATACAAACCCTAAAAACGGACGAGTCAAGGCCTTGAGCAAGGCGAGCCTTGACCGCACGTATTTGGGTTCTACAATGCTTGAAGAACCCAAACAAAGGTGAGTCAAGGGTGTTAGTGAAACGTCCCTTGACCACTTGTATTTTTAGAAGCGAGGCCTGCTGCTTTTGTAAAGATTTTTTCTATATATTGAGCCTCGCTTTCTGTCATAGATGAACGTGACAAAAGATTCCGCCAAAATTCTTCCATATCTGTGCGGCCTGCAAGGCTAAAAAACCCAATTTTTTGTAAACTATTTGCAATTGTCTGAACTGTTGTATCAATTCGTTCTAAAGTTAAAGGTGTAAATCCTTTTATGTCGCCTTTGTTTTGTCTAAAAAGATGATAACAAAGAATTTGTACCGCGTGAGATAGATTTAACGAACCAAATTCATCGCTAGAAGGAATAGTAACTCCGAGTGTACATTCATCTAATTGTTCGTCTGTCAAACCAGTACGTTCGTTTCCAAAAACAATTGCAACTTTACCAGATGATTGTGTGATTGAATCTGCTTGAATTGCAAATTCTTCTGGCAAAAGTAAAATTCCGCGCTTTTTTCCTCTTCGGCGAGTTGTTCCTGCGCTCATCGAGCAATCTTTTGTAGCTTCGGTAATTGATGTAAAAAAATGTGCATTGTCAAAAATATCTTTTGCGTGAATAGCTAAAGTGTGAATGTGCTCAATATCATAATCTTCTTTTTTACCAACAATTCTTAAAAGACTGATTCCATTGTTTGCCATAGCACGACAAGCGGCTCCAATATTGCGACTTTCATCTGGATGGTCAAGAACAATAACTACATTTGATAAATTCATTTAATTCCTCGGTAAAAAATATGATACAAAAAAAGACAATAAAAGTATATAAATTTACCGATGACAAAAATACTTTGAAAGTGTAAGATTTTTTAAAAGACTTATTTAAGGAAAAAAATGGCAAACGAAAAAAAATTTTGTAAAAATCCAATTATTACTTCCATTTATACAGCGGATCCAGCGCCAATGGTTTATGGCGATACTTTGTATTTGTATGTAACTCACGACGAAGATGAACTTTTGAACGATTTTTATACAATGTACGACTGGCACTGTTTTTCTACAAAAGATATGGTGAACTGGACAAATCATGGAAAAATCTTTTCGCTAGATGATATTTCTTGGGCAGAAGACAGAGCGTGGGCGCCTCAATGTGTTGAACGCAACGGAAAATTTTATTTGTATTGTCCTGTTCATAAAAAAGATGGTGGAATGGCAATTGCAGTTGGTGTTTCTGAAAGTCCAACAGGACCTTTTAAAGATTTGGGATATCCTTTGGTAGATGAAGGCGACTGGAATGATATTGACCCAACGGTTTTTATTGATGATGACGGACAAGCTTATTTGTATTTTGGAAATCCTGAATTGCGTTATGTTTTGTTGAACGAAGATATGATTTCTTATAATAAAGAAGTTGGAATTGTAAAAATTCCAATGACAGAAGAATCTTTTGCAAAAGGAAGTCACAACACAGGAACATCTTATGGGGAAGGTCCTTGGTTCTATAAACGTAATGGACTTTATTATATGGTTTACGCGGCTTTTGGTTTGGATAAAAAAGATGAACATTTGGCTTATTCAACTTCAAAATCTCCAACTGGGCCTTGGGTTTACGGTGGCGTTTTGATGACAGAAGAAGGCGGCGTGTTTACAAATCATCCGGGAGTTTGTGATTTTAAAGGACATTCGTATTTGTTCTATCATACTGGGCAGCTTCCTGGTGGAAGTTTGTTCCATCGTTCTGTTTGTGTTGCAGAATTTAAATATAACGAAGATGGCTCAATTGGCGTTATTCCAAAATGCGACGGCGTGGAAGGGGTAGAGTAATTTAGAATTAAGAATGAAGAATTAAGAATTAGAGAAAAATTCAGAATTCAGAATTCGGAATTCAGAGAGTGATGGCGGTGAAGGTGAGGTATGATTAGATTACGACAATATAAAGCTAGTGATGCGAAGACGATTGTTGGCTGGTGTAAGACGGAAGAAGATTTTAGAAAGTGGACTTCTGACAGATACGACAAGTTTCCCATTACATCAGAAGATATGAACAAAAAATATCTTGAAAACAATGGCGACTGTTCCGAGCCAGATAATTTTTATCCTTTTACGGCCGTTGATGATGACAAAATTGTTGGTCATCTTGTAATGCGTTATGTTGATGAAGAAAAAAGTGTTATTCGTTTTGGATTTGTTATTGTTGATGATTCAAAACGTGGCAAAGGTTATGGAAAACAAATGATTCAACTTGCGCTAAAATATGCGTTGGAAATCTACAAAGCAAAAAAAGTAACTTTGGGTGTTTTTGAAAATAATCCTGCGGCTTTTTATTGTTATAAAGCTGCTGGTTTTGTAGAACAGCCAGAAAAAAACTTTGAAGTAGAAATCTTTGGCGAAAAGTGGAAGATTTTGGAAATGGAAGTTATTGGAAAAAATAATTTAGGGGTGAGAAAATGAAAGTTTTATTGATTAATGGTAGTCCGCACAAAGATGGATGTACTTTTACAGCGTTGAATGAAGTTGCAAAAACTTTGGAAAAGAATGGAATTGAAACTGAGATTTTGTATCTTGGTGTAAAACCGATTGCGGGCTGTATTGCTTGCGGAAAATGTTTTGAGCAGAAAAAATGTTTTATTGATGATAAAGTAAATGAAATTTTGGCTCGCTCTGATGAATTTGATGGACTTGTGATTGGTTCTCCTGTTTACTATGCAGGTCCAAGCGGCCAAATTAGAGCCTTTTTGGACAGACTTTTTTATGCAGGCGGTTGGAGATTTGCCGGAAAACCAGGCGCTGCTGTTGTTAGTTGTCGTAGAGGTGGTGCAACTGCTGCTTTTGATCAATTGAATAAATATTTTACAATTAGTTCCATGCCAATTGTTTCGTCACAATATTGGAATCAAGTTCACGGCGCCTATGCAGAACAAGTTTTGCAAGATGAAGAAGGGCTTCAAACAATGCGAACTTTGGGAAACAATATGGCTTGGCTTTTAAAATGCATTCAGCTTGGAAAAGAAAACGGAATTACTTTGCCAGACCGTGAACCTCCAGTTTGGACTAATTTTGTGAGGTAGGTGGTAGAGGGGAAGTTATTTTTCCACGACAGATTTTTATTGGTTTTTCTAAAAATTTATCTGAGTGTGCAAAGTTTGCCTCTTAAAATGAATCCGATTTTTTCGTAGCATGAGTTAGAGGCAATGTAATCTGCATCGGTGTATAACATTGGTGTAAGGCCTTGGTCGGAAATGATTTTTGCAACTTGATATACAAGATTTTGTGCGTAATGTTTTCGCCGAAAATCTGGATGTGTATAAACTAGGCCAATAGATGCTATTGTGCCGTTTACATTGTATCGGCAACAAGCAACGATTTTTCCTTGTGTGTTTTTCCACAAAAAAACATTTTCATTTTTTAGCGAATATTCTGCATCTTTGCAATATTCTTCTCTAGTTTTCATGTCAATTTTTAATTCTGTGTGAAACCAATCCCATAAGTCAATAAAATCGTCTAAATCTGCAATTGTAGCTTTTGAAAAAGAACCATCCGCTTTTTGTTCTGCTACAGGTTCAATTGGGGAAGGGCAATCGTAGGCAAACATATTTTTTTTAAGTGAAAGTGTTTTGTTATCTTTTGAAGTTCTGCTAATCAAAAATGTAGCTAAATCGTATTTTAAATTAAAAGTATATTCGCCAGTCAAAAAATTATTTTCTAAAAGGATTTGATAAACAGTTTCCATTTCTTGTTGTGAAACATTGTCTGGAGTCCAAATCCACAAAGGAAATGGTTTGCAAGAATGACAGATGATAATTTTGTTGTGGTCGCTTGCAATAAAATTGCATTCACCTTTAAGAATGCGGCCAAGAACGAAAAAAGTGTATTTATCATTTTGTAAAAGTTCAAAATCTTTTTCTGTAACAAAGTTATCAATAATTTCCATAATTTTTTCCTTATTTTTCCACAACAATCAGAGGGATTTTCATTTCTTGGGAAGTTAAACCTGCGTGGTGGCTTTTGAAAATTGGTGAGGTTTTGTTCCAGAACATTGTTTTTGTTCCAATGGCTGGGGCAATAAAGTCTCCAATTCCGGTTAAATTTGGGTGTGGATTTCCTGGTCCAAAAAGATTGTTTTGAAAAACTTCTTCTTTTGAAAAAATTAAATAATCAGAGCCAAAAAGCTCCAAAAATCTTTCTTTAAAAACGGGAATAAATTCGTCTTTTACATAAAAACTAATTCCTCGTTGTTCAATACTTACTGGACGAACTAGCATTTTTGTAAAATCTGGGTAATTTTCTTCAAAAAAATCCATTTGAATATCAATGTGCCCATGGTCTGCTGTTATAAAAACTACGGTATCTTGCAAAGTTGTACAAAGTGATTCAATTTTTTTGTTCAGTTCTTCTATTGCATTGTGAACATTTTGTGAGTCGCTACCTTCTGCGTGCAATAATCCGTCTGGTTGTTCCCAATATGCGTATGTAAAAGTTCTTTGATTTTTGTTGCAGCGATTTTTTATTTCGTTTATCCAGCAATCTAAATCAAAAGGTTTTTCTATTATCCACGGGAAAAGGATTTTTGCGTCGGCGTTTTGAGTTTTGTTTATGATTTGTTCAAGATTTTTATATGGAAGATATTTGTGTGCAATGTTGTATTCTGCCGCTAGTGTTGTTGTTCCTGCCAACGTGTTTTTAAAACAAGTTACAATTTTATCTTCCTGTTCAAAGTAAACATCCCAGCCAAGCCATCCGTGTTCAATTGGAGAAAGTCCAGACATCATTGTAGTTGTTGAAGCAGTTGTTGTTGGCGGAAAAACTGAAGAATATTCACATAAAAAATGTTTGCGTAAAAAATCATTTGGTTTTAGATGTTTTTCAAGAATGTTGATTCCAAGTCCATCAAGCAAAATAACAACTACGTTTTTAAAGTTTTTTTTAAGAATTGAATCCACATAGGGAAGGGTGTTGTGATGAACTTTTGCCCCAAAGTGATTCAAAATTGAACAAGAGAAATTTAAAATACTGTTGTTATAATCTGGAAAAATAATTTGATTTTTTTGCATAGGTTGATTTTAGTAATCTTTATTTGATTTGTAAATAGAAAATTGATATGTAAGAAAAGTTTACTAAAACTGTTAAAATAACTTGACTTTGTAAGAATTTTGATGTAGAATAAAATTATGAAAGAAATCTTAATAAAACTTCGACAGGAAAATCGTTATTCTCAGAATTTGCTTTCTAAGGTGTTGGGTATTTCCAGACAGGCGTATATGAAATACGAATCTGGTGAAGTGGAACCATCAGTAGAAATAGTTAGAAAATTAAGTAAGATTTATAAAGTTCCTTATGATGTTTTAATAGATAATAAGGTTCAAAAAGAACCAAAAAAAGTTTTATACGGTTTTCCAGAAGAAAAAAGTTTAAATGTCGCGTCGCCATCAGCTTCTTTTGGACCAAGTAATAGTTACAACTGTGGTGCAAATTTGTTTGACGGTGGTGTAGACTCTGTTGTGCAATATTTTCAAAATCAATTAAATAGTTTACAGGAGGTTATTATGGAAATGAGAAACAAACTATCAGCTTTGTCGGTAGAAAACACAAAAGATTCTGTTTCTGAAACAGCAAAGTCGTATTCAAAATCAAAAAGTTTCAACAAAGATGAGTTTTTTAAAAAAGTGGGAAAGTTAAACATCGACAGCACTTTTGTAAATGAACTTAGGGAAAATAGTCTTATATGATTTTATTAGACACAAATGTCATAATTGATTTATTAAACAATGAAGAAGATTCTCGATGGGATTATTTGTCGCAGGAAGATTGCGTAATTTGTGGAATTGTGATTTCTGAACTTTACAGCGGAATTAGGGGAAAAAAAGAAGCAAAAGCAATTGAATTGTTTATAAATTCTGTTGATTGTTTGCAAATTGAACAAAGTGATTGGTTTGAAATTGGTTCTTTTATTTGTAACTTAAAAAAGAATGGTCTTTCTGTACCATTTCAAGATTCAGTTTTGGCATATCTTTCAATAAAAAACAAGTGCAGAATTCTTACAAATGATAAACACTTTTCTATGATGAAAATAATTGATTCAAGATTGCAGTGCGTGTAGAAAAATTTTAAAAATATTAGTTTATTTTTGCTTGGTGAAAAGGATTTCCGTAATTTTTTAAGTAGGAAGGATATTCTTCTTTGTTTTTGATAAAGATATATGCAGGAAATGCGTTTGTCTTTTTTAGTTTTAATTCAGCTAGTAATTTTTTGTTGTCTAAAACATCTAAAAGATAGAATGTTCCATTTTCAAATAGGAAAATCAGTGGAATTTATGTTTTTTCATTTTTTTGTTTTTGAAAAGGTTTTGTCTCTACATTTTTGATTGAATTTTTTAAATTTCGCAGTTTTTCTTGTGAAAACAAACGAATTGGAAATTTTACCAAACCGTCTAAAATCCATTGTTGCAAAATCTAAAATCCAATCAGTAATGGCTCTCTGCTCCAATCAAGAAATCCTACAGAATCTTTCATAATAATCATATTTCAAAAAATTCTTTTTTCATCATTGAAGTATTAAACAATTCTTTCCAATTTTTCCGTTCAGCTTTTTGTTCCGTTCCACTCCGCAAAAATCCGAACCCTATCGGGCTGCAATCCCTTACTCTGTGGGAAGAAGGATTAGCTTCGGGGCTACAAGTAGTCCCTTATGCAAAAAACTAAAAAAAATTGATATAGTGTTCAGTCTTAATAGATAACATCAGGATCTAACTTAAGTTCATGGCCTTTTACGAGCTTTAACACTAAATTCTTTTTTTGTTCCACACTCAACCTCATAAGAATTTCTAGTTCTTCTTCAGAAATGTTTTCGGGGATTGAATATAATTTTCCTTTCCGTGATTCATAAACAAGTTGCCCGTCTGGGATTAATCCAAAAATTTTTCCAAAACGTTCTTGAAATTCAAAATTTGGTTTTATCATAAATGGTCTCCTGTGAGGTTGAAAAAAATAACACTCTGATGTATATTAAAATTGCGTTCGCGGGATATGAAAATACGCCAAGAATGTGTTTGCCCTAGCAATAAAAACTAGGGCTTTTTTATTATAATAGTCTTATCACCAATATTTACAAGACTACATCATCTTTTTACAAAACACAATGCAACATTATTAAAAAAAAACTAACCAAATCCTTCACACAAATTTTACTTCCCCTTTAATCAATCTTTACACTCTTCCCTTATCTTCTTGTTAGATTCTAAATGAATCAAAAAAATTAACGAGGACAAAAAAATGAAAAAAACTTTTTTTGCGGTTTTAGCAATTTTAACTTTGCTAACTGGGTGTTTCAAAACAGAAAACACAAACATGGTTTCTACTGACGGTTCTACTTCTATGGAAAAGGTGATTGGGATTTTGGGTGAGGTTTTTACAGAAAATAACAAGGGTGTAAACTTTACTTATAATCCAACTGGGTCTGGAACTGGGATTTCTAGTGTTTTGGAAAATCGATGTGATATTGGGCTTTCTAGCAGAAACTTGAAACAATCAGAAATTGAAAAAGGTCTTACAGAAACAATTTTAGCTTATGACGGAATTGCAATCATTGTGAATAAAGAAAATCCAATTTCTAATTTGCAACTTGAAACTTTAGAAAAGATTTTTACTGGGGTTATTACAAATTGGAAAGAAATTGGCGGAAGTGATTCTGAAATCGTTTTAATTGGACGAGAAGCGGGAAGCGGAACTCGTGATGGTTTTGAAAGCATTACAAAAACTTCTGGAAAATGTAAATATCGCCAAGAATTAACTTCTACAGGTGATGTAATTGCAACTGTTAGCGGAAATCCTTTTGCAATCGGTTATGCTTCTGTGGCTTCGGTAAAAGATTCTGTAAAACTTCTTTCTATTAATAATGTGCTTCCAAGCAATCAAACAATTAAATCTGGGGCATACGAAATTCAGCGTCCATTTGTTATGGTAACAAAAAAAGATGCGCCACTTTCAAAATCGGCTCAAGAGTTTTTTGACTTTGCACTTTCTTCTGATGCAAACAAATGGATAGAAAAAGCTGGAGTTGTTCCTGCAAATTAGCAAAATATCAAACTACTATGAAAAAAGATTTTTTTGAAAACTTAATACACGGATTTTTTTTAATAGCTGGTTTGATAACAATTGCGGCAGTTTTGGTAATATCAATTTACTTGATAATTTCTGGGCTGCCTGCAATTTCACAAATCGGGTTAAAAAACTTTTTATTTGGAAAAACTTGGAATCCAACTGGTGCAAATCCACAATACGGGATTTTGCCTTTTATTCTAACAAGCGTTTACGGAACTTGTGGAGCAATTTTGTTTGGAACACCTTTAGCATTTTTTACAGCGGTTTTTCTTTCAAAAGTTGCATCTCAAAAATACAAAAACATTTTTTTATCGGGAATAAATTTACTTGCAGGAATCCCTTCTGTAGTTTACGGACTTGTGGGAATGTTGGTTTTAGTTCCTTTTGTTAGAAAAACTTTTGATTTATCAGACGGTGCAAGTTTATTTTCTGCAATCATCGTTTTAAGCATTATAATTTATCCTTCAATCGTAAAAGTTTCTGTAAATGCTTTAGATGCAGTTCCAAAAGAATACGAAGAAGCCTCTTTGGCGTTGGGAGCTACAAAAATTGAAACATATTTTAGAGTTTCTGTTCCTGCTGCAAAAAGTGGAATAATTGCAAGTATCGTTTTGGGCGTTGGCAGGGCGATTGGAGAAGCAATGGCTGTAATGATGGTAAGCGGAAATGTTTCTAATATGCCAAAACTTTTTGAAAGCGTAAGATTTTTAACAACTGCAGTAGCAAGTGAAATGTCATATTCTTCAGGTTTACAAAGACAAGCATTATTTTCTATAGCCTTAGTTTTGTTTGTTTTTATTATGATGATAAACGCGGTCTTAAATTTCTTTTTGAAAAAAGACAAAGAACAAAGTGGTAAGTAAATGAAAAAAGATTTTAGACGAACAACTTATAATCTTCTATTAAAAACCTTAATGATTGTATCAATTATTTTTACAGTGGTTTTTA
>SUWN01000054.1 GCA_015061465.1 Treponema bryantii
TTACGTTAATAGACATTTCTAAACCTCTTTTTTATTTTGCCAATTTATCTGCAGCTTCTTGCATTTTACATTTATGGAAATCTTCTTGTTCGCGGTCTTTAAAAGATTTCATACGCATCATCATATTATCCCAGTCAACTAAGTGAGCATCAAATTCTGGACCATCAACACAAACAAACTTAGTTTTTCCGTCAATGCTAACGCGACAACCACCACACATTCCTGTTCCATCAATCATAATTGTATTTAAAGAAACTGTTGTTTTGATTCCAAATTCTTTTGTTGTAAGAGCACAGAATTTCATCATAATTGGAGGTCCAATTGCAACAACTTCTGCAGGTGGACACTGACTTTCACAAAGTTCTTTTAAAGGAATTGTAGCAACCCCCTGACGACCTTCACTTCCGTCATCAGTCATAATAATAACTTCGTCTGCAAGAGCTTTCATTTCATCAACATAAATGAGCAAATCTTTTGTTCTTGCAGCAATAATCATAATTACTTTGTTTCCAATTTCTTTGTGAGCCTGAACAATTGGATAACATGGAGCAACACCAAATCCACCACCAACTACAACAACTGGAGCGTCATATTTTTCAATTTCAGAAGGATTTCCCAAAGGTCCTAAAACTGTAGGAAGTTCTTGACCAGCTTCCATTTTTGAAAGTTTTAAAGTAGAAGCACCAACAGCTTGGAAAACTAAAGCAATCCACCCTTCTTGTGCATTTGCATCGGCAATTGTAAGAGGAACACGTTCACCGTATTCTTTTTCTACTTGGATAATAACAAATTGACCAGCTTTTCTGTTGCGGGCAATTTCTGGAGCATTGACTTTCATATAAAAAACTCCAGCCGAAAGCTGTTTCTTTTCAATAATTTTAAACATTTTAAGACCTCATAAGAAAAAATCGTTCTTTTGAAGAGAACAAGATGAGTTGTGCGAAAAAAAATCGCAATGGTTTATAGTACAACACATTGCGATTTAGGTCAAATACGTATCTTTTTTGCGATTTTTTGAATTATTAGTTTTTAGAATCCAACATAAACTGTTACAAAAGCTCCCAAACCTGAACCTTGGAATGTTTTTGTAAAAGAAGAAGAACTTGTTGCAATTCCAGTAACAATTTCAAAAAGTCTTACATTTAATGATAATGATGCTTTTTGCATATAAATTTCGTCAGTATATTCTGTCGAAAGATATAAACTCAACAAATTTGCCAACGATAATCTACAACCGAGCATATATTCTGTGTATGAAAAAACTTCATCTTTATTTTGTGCACCCGGATTTCTTACCGCAATACCAAATTGTCCGTAGAACTTACAAAAATCCCCGAATGGTTTTGCTAAAGCTGTTGCCTTAAATTTCATTGGGCGATTTATTGAATATTCAGTATTAACAGTTTCTCCAAAAGATTCTTCTCTTGTAAATTCCGGATTTATACCATTCATTAATGAATTTATATCTGTTTGTAATCCATAAGAAAAATTATATGGTATTTTTAGATTTAATGTACTTGGAACAATAGGAATTCTGATTGTACCTCCTATATCCAAAAAGCTTGATAACGCATATGAAAAATCAGCTTCAACATCAAATCCAACAGAAGATGAAAGATTTGTGATTGTATCATTTATCATTGTTTGCCAATCAGTTTCCTTAGAAATCATAACTGGTGAATAAACATCAAAAACACCAGAAGCATCCAAAATGAATTTTCCATCTTCTGTATTTTGAACTGTTGCATTTATATTATTTGCAGACGCGTGAATCATAGACATAAATGCTGTTGGTGTAACACAGAATTTAAATTTTTTTGTATTCCATCCAAGTTGGACCGCCGCGTATGCAAACATATCAATATAAGCATTTGCATCAAATTTCAAAGTTTCGTTTAATTCATTTCCATACCCAATAAAATCAAAAAGCGATTTGGAAATTCCCATATTTGCATAACAATCAACACCAGTAAAAATACCGATTTTTGGACCGCGTTTAAATTCCAATTTTACTGCTACAGAAGGGTCAAATTTTGTAGAAAAATTAAAACCCTCTTCAGGAACACTGTCCGCAATCTGAGCCAAATCAATTACAACTTGTTCTTGGAAAAAATCAGAAATTAAGAATGTATTATTTGAAATTAAAAATGGTGTATCAACCTTTATTTCAAAATATCTATGGCTCAAAAAATTATCAGCAAAAGAAAGCGAAAAAACACTTACAAATACAATCAAACACGCTATTAATTTTTTCATTGTTTGTTTCCTCCCCAAATTGAAATTTCACCATCTGTTTCAATACAAAGGTTCAATTTTGCTTTTAAGATAAGTTCCTCTGCAACACTCAAAGATTCATTTTTTGGAATTTTAATTTTTATTTGTGGAATAAGAGGATATACTTCCAAAATATCTTCAGGCTCGATTTTCATAGTTCCACCAGAAAGTTTTAATTCATTTGGAGCTTTATCATCTTCCGGATTAAAATCGATAATTAATTTTAGATTGTCACAAACAATTGGCAATTGTGTATCATAATAATTTAAACTACAAGATTTAACTAAATCAACAAGAATCTGTGTTGTGTCGTTTATTTCAGAAGGTTCGGTTCTTCCTAAAAGGTCTTTTGGTTCTTCTGGATTTTCCAAATCTTCTTCACCCTCTGAATCTGTATTTGAATTAATCAAACTTGAAAAATCAATTTCAATATCATCTGTTGCTTTTAGAGTCAATGGAAGAACTACCATTGCCAAAATTTCTATAGAAGTTGAAGTTTCACCTTCCAAATCCTTTTTATGCAAAGTTATTTCTTCTTCAGAAGCATTTTCATCTGAAAAAGATAAATCATAATCTATACACAAAGTTCCTTCTTCTGCATTTTCTGCTGTGGTTAAAATAGAAGATAAATCGATTGGCCCCAAACTTGCTTCTAAATTTTGCACATCAGTATAAACAACATTATTTTCCTTTTGTAAAACTGGCGTAGGTACAAATTTTAAAGAAGTATCTTTGTCCAACAAATAAACTTTGGAATCTTCATCAATTGGCTCGTATGTTTCACCAACCTGTTTTCCTTGGAATGCACTAATTTCTCCGTTGAATTGGATTTTATCAAACATTTCGTTTTCTGGCTTACTCATAAATAAGTATGTATTTAATTCTGGAAGAATAAGCTTACCACTAAAATCTGAGCCCAACATTTCATCAAGCATTGTTGTAAAACTATCAAGATTTACTTCTGTTGGAATTGTATTTTTTTGCGAGAACGACGAAGTATCTATTTTTATAAAATCCCATTCGATAATTGGCTTGATTGTCATAGCAAATTCGTACTCTTGACCAGGTACAACATTTTTTACAGTAATTGTTTTTTCATCCGGAGATGTACATCCTGGAAGAAGCACTTGCGCAGAAAAATCAATTTCAGTTCCTTCAGAAATATCTTGAACATTTTTTTCTGTACATAAGATTGGTAGATTCTCGTCTTCTTTATTACTGTATAAAGTTTCTGTACTATCAAGTTTTAAGAAATTTGATTTTGTAATAATAGAAATATCGTTACCTTCTGGCAAAGTATTTTTGTACAAAATATTAAATCCGCTTTTTGTAAAACAGATTTGTTTTATCACGTTTGTTGCTTCTTCTGGTAAAGCTTCAGAGTGATTAAAAGATGTAGAAATATCTTCTTCTACAGAAATACTTACAGTTTCAATTCTGTCAATTTGTAAAGAAGCTTTTAATTCTGGTTGTTCGTCAAAATAAATATCAGCATTTTGAATATAAACTACAGGTTGAGATTTTACCCCCAAGTTTTGTTTATAAAGTTCAGTATTATTCAAAGGAATATTTTTTTTAAACAAACTTTCTTCTGTACTTGCATTTATTGCCCCTGAAAGTTCTACATCATACATAATTTGAATTCCTTCCCATTGTTCTGGAAGAGTAATTTCAATACCAAGATTTCCTTCGCCGATTACCAAACTATCAAAATTAGCTTGTGAAAAATTAAGTTCTAGTTCTTCATCAAATTCAACAACGGTTGGTTGTAAAGAAATTCCTTTTGCATTCTTTACTTGGCCATTAATTACCCCAACCCAACCAATATTTCCTAACCCTTCAGAAAATTCAATCGACATTCCTTGACTGTAAAGAGTAACATTTGTTAACGGTAATCTTGCTGTACCATTTTCAAAAGTGGCTTTAGAAACAATATTTCCATTATGCAAAAGACGAATCTCTCCTGTTAATTCTCCGCCAGAAACTGTCCCGTATTCACCCAAATCAAATTCACAATCTTGAATAAGAATCTCTCCAGATGAATAAGTAATTGATTCAAAGCCTTGCTTATCTAATAAATCGAACGATAAATCTAAATTCGGATTATTTGGCCCTGCAATTCTAACAGAATCATTGATTGCATCATTTATTGCAGAAATATCTATTTTATGAGAAAGTTGTTGAGTTTCAAAATCAGGCACAGAAATTTTTTGACTGAATGACATTTGACTCAAACTTTCAGAAATATCTGTTTTTTCAAAATATGATGAAAAATCCAACGGAATTTCTTGAATAGGAATTTCCATCAACATTTTTTTTGCTTTTTGGCTTTCACCTTCTGGTTTATATTCATAAATCTTAAAAGGAGAATCTTCTTCTTGTTCTAATATTTCATCCATAGAAAATTCTTCAGATAAATCTTGTGAAATTTCCCCTAGTGAAAAATTGTATTTGGCATTTGTTTTTATGCTAACCGATTTTGGTGGTTGAAGATTACAAGACAAAATAAAACAAACGCAAAATAGCACTGATATGTATTTTGACAATTTTTTCATTTTTACCTCCGTAAAAAATTTTATGCTCAAAAATAACATTTCTCCGAAAAAAAAAGGAAGCCTAATTAACAACTTTTTAGACTTCCTTACGAATTACTATACCACGAATATTTATTTAAATCAATTTTTTTATATAAAATCAGTTTGTTTTTGATTTCTTTTTGTTGTAAAAATACAATGCAACGTAACCTAAAATTGCGGCCAAAATCATCAAGAAACACAAAATCTGCCCAGTAGAAAAATTTAAGAGCGACGTATTTGTGTAAATTGGCGCACTTGAATCTTTTGCAATTCTATAACCAATGTCTGCATCTGGTTCTCTAAAATATTCGATGATGAATCTGAAAATTCCGTAACCGCCAGTGTAAATACAAGCCAAAGTTCCATCAAATTTTTTGTGCTTTCTACAAAGCCAGATGATTGCCCACAAAACAATTCCTTCAAAAAAAGCTTCGTACAATTGGCTTGGATGACGTGGAAGATTTACCAACGACATATTTGAAATATTCATCCCGATTTTTGCTGCAATTTCTTTTACCCAAGGCAACGACGATGAAAATTTTTCTGCGTCTGGAAAAACAACTCCCCAAGGCATTGTTGTAATTCTTCCATATAATTCACCATTTAAGAAATTTCCCAATCGGCCAAAAGTATAACCAAGAGGAATTGCGCAAACCATCGCATCAATCCATTTTAAGATTGGTTGTTTGTGTCTTTTGCACCAAATAATCATTCCCAAAAGTCCACCAACAAATCCACCGTGGTAAGACATTCCTGCAAAACCAGTAAAATGCATATTTGAATCAAAAGGCCAGAAAATCAACCAAGGTTTTTTCCAATAAAGCCCGGAAGTATCGTAAATGAGTGTAGAAAAAACTCTTGCGCCTATCAACAAAAACACAATTCCTGTAGAAATAAAACTGAACAAATCATCTTCGGTAATTTTGTAAGTTGGAGTATCAAGCGAGCCTTCTTTTGCCACTTTTTTTAGAACTAAAAACGCTGTAGCAAAAGCAAAAACATACATCAAACCGTACCAACGCAAAAATCCCAAAAATGGAACGCCTGGGAAAATTTCTGGTTTTATCCAAGACGGATAATTTATATATAAAAACATAATATTCTAAAACTCCTTTTTATATCTTAAATCCTTGAGCAGCGGCTCTTACAATTTTAGATTTTAACAAATTATTTTCTTTTTTAAGTTGATTTATATCATATTGTTGTGTTTTTATCATTTCTACCAAATCTGCAACAGAAAGCGAGCCGCCCGAAACTAAATCGTCCAAGCCAGAAATTTTAAAGTTGTAATCATCAACCGCTTCTTCTTCTGCATTCATAAATGTATCTGAACTAAAACTTTCCGGATTAAATTCTGCATCAAAAGTATGAGGAACTGTAGCAATCACTTTGTCCGAAATTCTGTAAATAGCTTGGCCCAAAAGCGACTGAGGTTTATACACAACAACTGGCAATCTAGAAGCCAACGCTTTATCTTGTAAAAGGTCGCGATACATCAAACCAAGAAAATCAATTTCCAAGCCTAAATATTGATTGCAGGAATTTTTGATTCGTTGAGCTTTATCTGCGTCTTTTGGATCGTCAATCATATTCATAACAAGACGTGGTCTAAATTGATTCATTCTGTTTACAAATAATTTTGTATTTTGCGGATCAACTTGTGCTAATGCTTGAACTAATTGAGGAATATAAAGTTTTTGCATAGAAGCAGAATCTTTTTTAAGACTGTCAATTAATTCACGCCCCGGAGTATTTCTTTTAAATGTTGTGTACAAAAGTCTAAAAACGGCATTTTTTAAAAACAAATATCCGTTTAGAGTTGCTGTTACCGCAGGAGAAGATACAACAATTCCTTGTGGAGACAAAAGGAACATATCCAAAATGAATTGATGAGTTCCTGCCCCTAAATCCAAAATAAGATAATCAGCATCGATATTTTTTAAGTTTCTGATTAATTTGATTTTTTGCGCGTGTTTTAATGAAGTTAAATCTGGAATCTGACTATCGCCAGCAATAAAACTAACGTTTTGATAATCTGTTGGTTTTATTATATCTTTAAAATCACTTTTTTCTGTAAACCACGAGCCTAAACTTTCGTTACTTGGATTTTGACCTATAACAAGATGAAGATTTGAAGCACCTAAGTCCAAATCCACAAGAACTACTTTTTTTCCTTGTTGTCCTAACGCTATAGCCAAGTTAGCTGATAATAAACTTTTACCAACACCACCTTTACCACTCGCTACTGGAATAATTTGTACCATAAAAATAAATATATCACGATTAAAGCAAATTCGCAAACTACAAAAGTAGAAGGTTATGACATTTCATCTGCAATTCGTTTAATTGTTTCAAAAGGAAGTCCAATCCATTTTTCTATTTGTTCTAAAGGAATTTTATCCAAAATCATATTTTTTGCAGTTTCAATTTTAGTTTGTTCAGCGCCTTCGGAAATCCCCTTTTGAATTCCTTGTTCAATTCCTTGTTGGATACCAACTTGGATACCTTTTTCTCTTCCACTCTCGAAGCCTTCTTCATATCCTTCTTTTTTTGCTTTTTCTTTCATTTCCCATTCATGTAATTTTACAAACATATAATCACCTTTGAATCTTTCACTTAGTTTGAAATGTTCTACTTGTTTGTCTATTTTATTTGTAAAATCGTCCGTAGAACTTCTATTACAAAGATACTGCAAAAACGCTCTTATTTGTGAATCTTTTTCTTTTGCGTAACTAGTCGCATTATAAATCACTTTAGTTGATTTGTCATCATTTGAAACTTGTTCGTCTTCTATACATCTATTCTTAAATGTATACACAGGCAAATCTCTTCCAAACGGATCATTTGTACATATAAATAAAATATACGTTTCTTTTAATTCTGTATAAACACTTCCTTTTTGTAACGAATCCATATCTAATATTGATTGATAATAGCGCATTCGTTTTCCTATCGCTTCTGGAATATACGTTTGTATTTCGATGTCAAAAACTCTTTTCCCATCATCCACATAAACATCGAGCCGAACTCCTTTTGTTTCGAAAAATGGAGCAAGGCTTTTTTGTGCAACAGGATAGTTAATATTCGACACCTTAATTTTTAATAATCGTTCCAATAATTCTTTACAGATTTCTTTGTCTTTCATGATTGTTGTAAACATGAAATCGTCGGTAAATGTTAGTTCTTCTACTGGTTTAATTGTGTTCATTTTTAATCCACCTTTTTATAAAAATATTTTTTCAATAATTCTGCATTCTGCATTCTGAATTTCTTCCTTATAGTTAATATGGACAAAAAATGATTTTTCGGAGCATTTTTGGAGAAAAAAGTGAGTTTTTTTGTAAAAAACATCATTTGCAACTTAATAATTAATTCAGTAAAATAGAAGAAATTAAATTTTTTAGAGGAACTTTATGATTTTTTCACCTGTAGAGATTCAAGAAACTGTAAATATGTTTATGCGTCATAAATTGGATATTCGTTGTATTACAATGGGTATTTCGCTTTTGGACTGTGCTGATTCAGATGTAAATAGAGCCTGTGATAAAATTTACAACAAAATTATGTCTAAGACAAAAAATCTTGTAAAGGTTGGGCAAGACATTGAAAAAGAATTTGGGGTTCCTATTATTAATAAACGCATTTCGGTAACTCCAATTGCTCTTGTTGCTGGTGCTAGTGATGCAAAAAATTATGTTCCATATATTAAAACTTTGGACAGATGTGCAAAAGAACTTGGGGTAAACTTTATTGGTGGTTTTAGTGCTCTTGTTCAAAAAGGAATTACTCCTGCAGATAGAATTTTAATTGATTCAATTCCAGAAGCATTGGCAAGTACAGAATGTGTTTGTTCAAGTGTAAATGTTGGTTCAACAAAAAGCGGAATCAACATGGATGCTGTAAAATTAATGGGAGAAACAATTCGTAAAACTGCCGAAGCAACTGCCGACCGCGACAGTATTGGATGTTCAAAATTAGTAGTTTTTTGTAACGCTCCGGAAGATAATCCTTTTATGGCTGGTGCTTTCCATGGGCCAGGTGAAGACGATTGTGTAATTAATGTTGGAGTTTCAGGTCCAGGTGTAATTTTGGCTGCGGCTAGAGAATATAAAGGCAAACCAATTAATGAACTTGCCGACGGAATTAAAAAAATGGCGTTCAAAATTACAAGAATGGGTCAGCTTGTTGGTAGCGAAGCGGCTCAACGACTTGGTGTTGGATTTGGTATTTTGGATTTAAGTTTGGCTCCTACTCCAGCTGTTG
>SUWN01000055.1 GCA_015061465.1 Treponema bryantii
AGGTTCTGTAGTAGAAGCGCTCATGTCAGATATGGGCAAAAGAATGTATTTTCCTAACGGAATTATTTCGCAAGGTGGCGAAGCAGCAAAAGACGCTTATTTTGCAAACGGTACAATCGGAATGGCTGTTGCAGAAAAAACACCTATCGAACTAGACTCGTACAAAAAAATTATGCCAGATTTAAATCCTAGAGAAACTGTTGCTTACGAAAAAACAGCTGGAAATCCTGAATTACGAAAAATCTGGAAAGATAAACTTTTAGAAAAAAATCCTTCTTTAAAAGATAAACAAATTTCACTTCCTATTTTAGTTCCTGGTCTTACAGCGGCACTTTCTTACGTTGCAGATTTGTTTGTTGATGAAAATAAACCTTTGTTGGCAGCTGATCCTTGCTGGGATAACTACGAACTTATTGCTTGCGCACGTCGTGGAGCAGAATTCCATCAGTTCAAATGTTTTGATGAAAAAGGCCTTAATCTTGCAGACCTTGAAAAAACAATGAAAGAAGAAGCTGAAAAATATGGTTCAGTTCGTGTTATTTTGAACTTCCCACAAAATCCATCTGGATACAGTCCTACAAAAGATGAAGTTCAAAAAATCACAAAAATTGTAAAAGATATTGCAGAAAGCGGAAAACAAGTTCTTGTTCTAAGTGATGATGCTTACTTTGGTCTAAATTACGAAGACGACATCGAGCCACAATCACTTTTTGCATACATGGCAGATTTGCACGAAAATGTTCTTGCAATTAAAGCTGACGGTCCTACAAAAGAAGATTTTGCTTGGGGATTCCGTACTGGTTTCTTGACTTTTGCATCAAAAGGTTTAAATCAAGCACAAATTGATGCTCTCCAAGTTAAATTTATGTCTGCAATTCGTTCTTCAGTTTCTTGTAGTTCAACTCCAAGTCAGGCAATCATCAAACATGCATTTATGAATCCTGACCACGATGCACAAAAAGTTGAACTTCGTAAAATGCTTCATCGTCGTTACGACCTTGTTCGTAAATTTGTAAATACACACACATCTTCAGTTCTTACTCCATTACCTTTCAACTCTGGTTATTTTATGGCATTTGATGTTAAAAAAATCGATGCCGAAGATTTAAGAAAAAGAGTTCTTGCAGAAAAAGGAATTGGTGTAATCCAAATCAATCCAAAAACTTTACGCGTTGCTTTTTCAAGTATCGACGAAGAAAAGATTGAAGAAGTTTTTGCAAGTATTTATAATATTGCTGAGGCAATGATAAGTGAATAAATTTCTTAGAAATGCGTTTTTTGTTTTGCTAATCACTTTATTTTTTTCTTCTTGTGGTGAACAAGATGAAAAGCGCATTGTAATTTGGACAAACTGTAGTGAGTTTGCTCAATACGTTGAATTATTTAATAATACACATCCAGATAAAAACGCGATTGTTGTTTATAAGCAAAATCCAGCTGAACATCTTCCTCCTGCACAAGATGAAGCGGTACCTGATTTAATCGTAAGTTCTTGGCTTAGAAATGATGAAACAACAAAGTATTTCAAACCAATAAATTATCTTTTTGATAGAAAAAATCTATCTTCAGATATTTTTTATCCACAATTACTTCAAAGTGGAAAAATCAAAAACAAGCAATTTTTACTTCCTGTGAGTTTTAATCTTCCTGCAATTATTTTTTCTACAGAAAATAAAGACCTTGTTTCAGAAAATTACACTTTAAATTTGGAACAAATCAGAACGATTGCAGCTCAATTCAATCAAAAAAACAAAAAAGGTGCATTTACAAAAATCGGATTTACACCTCTCACAAATGACGATTTTTTGTACCTTGCAACTAAATTATACAACGTTGATTTTAGAGAAGAACGCGGTCAAATTATTTGGAATCACGCAAATTTGCAAGATTCACTCAAATTTTTAAAAGATTGGACTTTTACCGAAAATGCATCTCCTAAAATCGAAGAAGATTTTGCATATAAATATTTGTTCATGCAAGATTACAGATTGATTGATTCTGACAGAACTTTATTTGCGCACATCACAAGCGATAGACTTTTTTCCATCTTAAAAAATCAGGATTTACAAATTGATTATCGTTGGATTTGTAACGAAAATTCTATTCCAATGGAAGATTCTTTTACAATGATGGGAATCTACAAAAAATGCAAAAATCAAGTTGGTGCTACTGAATTTATCACTTGGTTTTTTGATTTAGAAAGTCAAACAAAAATGGTTTCAAGAAAAAGCCAATTGAATTTGAACACAGAACTTTTTGGAATTGCAGGTGGTTTTTCTTCTGTAAAACAAGTTACAGAATTAATTTTGCCTAGATATTACACTCCTTTGTTGCAAAACCTTCCTGTTGCTCAAATGATTGAAGTTCCACAAAATCTTCCACCACGTTGGGAAAGTTATAAATCAGTTGTAATTCAGCCATATATAAAAGAATCTATAAAAAATGAAGAATATAATCTTTCTATAAATGATCTTGAAAAAGAATGGCTTAAAAAAGTTTTTGATTAATAAAAACTAAACTTTATTTTTTCTGCACCGATAAATTTATTAAGAAGGTGTAGATTATGATTACAAATATTGGTTCATTAAATTCCTATTCGACTCTAAACGCAGAAAAATTATATGTTCCTGTAACAAAATCTTCACTTATGTATTCTCATTTTGAACACGTTTCTGGCGTTGTTGCAAAAAATGGTCAAGCAGGAACTTCTATAAGCAAAATCAGAATTTTAAACTCATTAATTGAACATTTATCAAGTGTGAAAAACCAACCAGTAAGAAAATTTGACAATCTAACAGAAAATCAAGCGGATATTTTAATCAAACAATATCAAGACCAAATCAAACAAACTGTAAAAAGCTCCCCTTATTTTGCTGCAACTTCGCAAGCACAAGCTGGAATGTTTTTTTCATTTACCGTTTAGTTTATAATTCGGTTGGAACATCTATAAATTCACAATCAATTTTTAATTCTTCTTGTATTTTTTTCATCAAAAGATTTACGCCGATAATTTCTGTCTCGTAATGACCAGCCGCGATAACATTTATACAATTTTCTTTTGCAATATGAAAATGTGCATGTTCAAATTCTCCGGTAATATACAAATCTAAATTTTCTTGAATTGCAGCTTCAACATCTTCACTTGCGCCACCAGAAATAATTCCTATTGTTTTAATTTTTTCTTTACCAAAACGCAAAACTGTCGAAGCAGATTTTTTTTCTCGCAAAAGCAACTTTTGAACTTCATCTATAGTAAGTGGATTTTCTAATTCTCCTTTTACGCCAACACTCATTCCACGCCAAAAACCAAATGGTTCTAAATTTTGTAAATTCAACTTATTAGCGAGCCCGTAATTATTTCCGTAAGGATTATTTGCATCAAGAGGAAGATGATACGCAATCAAAGCCAAATCATGATTTAAAAATTCACTTACACGATTATAAAAACTTCCTGTCAAAGTCTGGCATCGTCCCCAAAACAACCCATGATGAACAATCAAAACATCGGCACCAGTTTGCCACGCTTTTTGGGCCGTTTCTTTACACGCATCTACGGCAAATGCAATTTTTTTTATTTGTTTTTCAGACGGATTTGCATTTTGAATCTGTATTCCGTTTAATGAAACATCACCTGCAAAATCTTCTTTTTTTAAAAATTTGTTCAAATAATTATCTAATTCTATTAGTGTCATTTTAATTTCCCATTGCAGATTTGATTTGTTTTGAAGTTTCCAAAACCATTTTTTTAGGTGCAGAAAATTCTCTATCTTTTTTATGGCTCAAAAATCTAGCTAGAAGAGGATCTGTTTGTTCGATACATCCATAACCAGCAGTTCTATATTCAGAAATTGAACTTAAATCCAATGAACCAAAAATCGCCTCAGGATTTAATTTGCAAAAATCTTCTACTGCATTTTTTGACATCATATCGCTGATTAAAAACATTTTGCAATCTTCACCGTTTTTTTCGCGAACAAAATCGTACATCGCTTTACATTCTAACATTGAATTATACGTATACATTTCTTTATGCGAGACAAAACGATTATGATTTGCAAAATCCTCTATAAGAAGCGAAAAACGTCTAAAATATTTTGAATTCCAAACTGAATCAAGCCATTTACAATCATTTGTGTAAAAATCACCAGAATAAACTGTAAAACCTGCACGCGCCAACATAAATAAATATGGTTTTAAATATTCAGTGTCACATCTTTTGTCAGGAATAACGACAACAACTTTTTTATGATTTTGATTTGGTGTTTTTGTAAATTCAGTAATTTGAACATCAGGAATTGAAAACAAACTTGTTTTGTAAAAACCAGATTTAAAAGAACCGTCCAATCTATATTTTGTTTCTACCACGTTTGTTTTTTTTGTGTTCAAATTCACTCGTGAAAAAACAATAAGACCACTAAGAGCAACAAAAGCAAAAACTATTGTAAAAGCAGCCCAAACTTTCATCAAAACACTGTAGTGGTCTATATACAAACGTTGTGAATATCTAAATAAAGCATGAAAATTAGAAAGAACAACTAACACTGATATTATAAATGCACAAATTGTAAAAAAATCTACGCCCCACGCAATAATTTGTAAAACAGAAAGCAAAAGTGCCAACGGAGCAAGCATTACAATTGCATCTTTTTTTGCACGCTTCAAAAACAAAATACGTCCATTTGTTAAAAGAAGCATGCTGAATATCAGTATTTCGCCATAAAATTTCATGACTTTATTTTAATCTATTTTTTACTTTTTGTCTTTATTGTTCTTTTGCTTCAAGAGCAGCTTCTAAAACTCCATCAAAAGCAGGTTTACAATTAAATTCATTATCCCACAACAAAGGATATTGTTGATAACCTTTATATTCTGCCTGATTGTTGAGCCAAGTTCCTCTATCTGAAATTCCCCAGATTGTTACACCAGAAATACCATTTTTTCCATCAACTTTTCTGTTTTCAATGAACATTTTGAAGTATTCTTTATAAACATTTTTTAGTTTATATGGACTATATGGTTGTTTTCCGTTTGCAATATCAAGCTCTGTAATTTGAACATCAACGCCTTTTGATAAGTATTTATGTACAGCAGCTTCAAAACTATTATCCCCTCTAATTCTTGGATAGTTGATTTTTACGTGAGATTGCATTCCCAAAACATCGATACGTGCACCAGGAGTTGCTTTAATTAAGTCAATCAAATTTGCAATTGCTTCACGTTTATTTGGAGCATAACAGTTATAATCATTGTAAGCTAATTGAACATCAGCAGGAGCATATTTGTTTGCATAACGGAAAGCGTTCAAAATGAATTCTTCACTCTTATAAATTCTAAACCAATCACTGTCTTCTCTAAGCCATTTTTTTCCACCTGCGTTATCTGCAACAGCTTCGTTTACAACGTCCCAAGTTGTGATGATTCTTTTTCCACCGTTATTTTCTTCTTCCCAAGTTCTTACGTAATCCAAAACAGATTTGATGTACCATTCTTGGCGTGCTGTCATTGTCGCTTTATCAACATATGCCGCATTTGCATCTGTACTGTAATTTTCTTTGAAGAACCATTTTGGAGTTTGCGAGTGCCAAACCAAAACGTGACCGCGCATTTGAATTCCCAAAGAACGAGCCATAAGAAGAATCATTCTTACATCGCTAAAAATTGGAAGATTATCTGGAACTTGGTATGTATTTCCGTCTTCTGCCACGAAATCGCACATTGTATTTGGACGTTTCCATGCAAACAAGAAATCAGGTTTCATTTCATTGCCCATTGTGATTGAACTTGCCTGTCTTTCCAAACCGATTTGTCCATCACTTGTATTCAATTCACCTTTTAAACTAACTGCAATTCCAAAATAATCAAATAAATCTTTGTAAGCATCTTTTAAACTTGGAGCATCCATCCAAGAAACTTTTGGAGCAGGAGCACCAATTCCTTCGCCCATAATTTTTAAGTTAAAGTTTTTAAGATAGATTTTTAGATTTTCTTTATTTAATCCAGCTGCACTGATGTAGAAAGATTTTTTTTCTCCCAAAACAAGAATTGCTTCACCTTTCATTGTTGTCCATTCACCAGATTTTAAAACCTGACGAGAAACAACAGGGAAATTTGCGGAAACTTCATCAATAATCCAAGAAATTTCATTTTCTGCACCAGTTGAATCTTCCACTTTTACATCACAAGAAAACGAAATCATTACTTCTTTTTTGTCAAAATCTTCTAACGAAGCTTTTATAAATTTTTGATTTTTTACTTTTTTTGCATCTATTACGGTTACATTTTGAAAATTATCTACTGTTTTATTAAATTTGATTGCTGAGCCATCTTTATCAACATTTGTGATAGAGACAGTTCCGTCTGAATTTTCTACTAAGTTCTTGTTTATTGCAGCAAAAACTGTTGAAAAAGAAAATACAAACATTAAAGAAAGAATAAGTTTTTTCATGTTTACCTCACTGACCGAATAGTTTATGCGTATATTTTACCATAAAAACACTTTTTTTTGAAATTATTTTAATATATTAATTAGTTCAATTCTCTTTGTTTTTTCCAATGCTTCTTTTACAAGCATTCTATTTTCTTTTTTATTAAATTGAATTACTGCTCGCTGAAGTCTTCGTTCACGTTCACCACGTGGAACATATATTTTTGCAAAACTTCCGTCGCTATTTTTAGAATATGGATTTAATCCTGTGTAATATTGACAAGTTGATAAACTTCCGGGTGTTGGATAAAAATCTTGAATCTGGTCAGGAACAAAACCTGTTTTTTTAAGATACAAAGCCGTTTCTATCGCATCATCCAAAGTACTTCCCGGATGTGCCACAATATAATACGGAACCAAATATTGTTTTAATCCAAGTTTTTTATTCATCTTAAAATATTCTTTTTCAAATTCCGTGTAAACTTTGTGAGTACTTTTTCGCATCAGAGTGAGGATTTTATCACTTGAATTTTCTGGTGCAACTTTTAATTGACCCGAAATATGATATTTGCACAAATCTTCTAAAAATTGTTTATTTTTATCCATCATCAAATAATCAAAACGAATTCCACTACGAATAAAAACTTTTTTTACGTTCGGAATTTTTCTTAATTTTCCCAAAAGTTCTATATAATCGCTGTGGTCTACTTCCAAATTTGGACACGGAATATTTCCTAAGCATTGTTTATTTTTGCAAACTCCAGATTCTAGCTGCTTTTTACAAGAAGGATGTCTGAAATTTGCAGTTGGCCCGCCCACATCATGAATATAACCTTTAAAATCAGGCAATTTTGTTAATTTTTCTGCTTCTTTTACAAGAGATTCGTGACTTCTCGCTTGAATTCTGCGACCTTGATGAAAAGTAATCGCGCAAAATGAACAGGCACCAAAACATCCTCGAACACTTGTCAAAGAAAACTGAACTTCTGCCAAAGCCGGAACTCCAGTTTTTCCATTCGAAGCAGGTTTATCGTACATCGGGTGCCATCGCCTTGTGTAAGGCAACTCCATTACTTTATCAAATTCATCTGAACTCAAAGGTAAAGCAGGTTTATTTTGAACTACAAATCTTGAATCCGATTTTTCTATCAAAATACAAGCGTTTATTGAATCCGTATTTTGTTCTTGAATCACAAAAGATTTTGCAAATTCCGTTTTACTTTCATCAGTTTGTGCAGAAATTTCTTCAAATGAAGGCAAAAAAATTGGTAAATTATCATTTTCGTCTTTTAGAGGAATTTCTGACTCTTTACTTGTATACCAGCAAGAACCTCGAACATTTCTTATCTCTCTAACAGGAACACCTTTTGCCAATAAATCAGCCACTTCTAAAATTGAATGTTCACCCATTCCGTATAAAAGCAAATCCGCTTTACAATCTAACAAAATTGATTTTCTTACTTTATTAGACCAATAATCATAATGCGAAAAACGCCTCAAACTCGCTTCAATTCCACCTACAATAACAGCAACGCCTTTGTAAGCCTGCCGAATTTTTGAAACATAAGTGATTAACGCTCTGTCTGGTCTATGCCCTTTTTCACCACCGTGCGCGTAAGCATCCGAAGAACGAGGTTTATTATTTGCTGTGTAATTGCTTACCATAGAATCCATTGCACCACTAGAAACCAAAAATCCAAGTCTTGGTCGCCCCAAAGCCATAAAATCATCCAAAGAAGAACAATCTGGTTGTGCAATAATTCCTACTTTATAACCTTTACTTTCCAAAAGGCGACCAAGCAACGCAGCCGCAAAAGAAGGATGGTCCACATAAGCATCGCCACTAACAAAAATAAAATCACATTCTGACCAACCGCGCTGCTTCATATCATCCGCACACACAGGCAAAAAATCTTTACATTCCATAAGATGATTATACAATTGATTTAATTAATTGAGCAATAAATTGAACAAACATCTTTATTTTTGTATTATGTATTCATGATAGAATTAACAAGCAAACAAAGAAAAAATTTAGAAAAATTAGCGCACAATTTAAATCCTATTGTAATTATTGGAGGAGCTGGATTAACTGAAGGTGTTACAAACATGGTTGCTTCATCTTTAGAAGCACACGAATTATTAAAAATTAAATTTAATGAATACAAAGATGAAAAACACGAATTAACACAAGAAATTTGTCAAACTTGTGACGCAACACTTGTAAGAATCATCGGAAACGTTGCTATTTTGTATAAACAAGCAGAAAATCCAGACAACAGAATAATCAAATTAGATTAATATGTTACCCATCATTTTTTGTCCAGAAAAAGCACAACTCCAAGATAAT
>SUWN01000010.1 GCA_015061465.1 Treponema bryantii
TTTATGAGGACATTACTTTGAAAGCACAATGGAAATGGCTATATTCTGTAACACTTGATACAGACAAAGGTCAAAATTTAGCAGATTTAAAAATCAAAGAAGGCTATCCAACAGACAAACTTCCTACTCCAAAAAAAGCCGGTAGAATTTTCAAAGGATGGTTTACAGACAAAAATTTTGAAACTTTGTATAACGAAACGCTACCTGTAACAGAAGATTTTACAATTTATGCAAAATGGGAAACACAAACTTTTGCAAATCCATATAAATTCAACGATGGAACTTTTGTAGAGACACCTTCTCAATGGCAAGCACGCGCAGAAGAACTTTACCAAGATTACCAAGATTTAATGTATGGACAATGGAGAACTGGCGAAACTGTTGAATACGAAATTTTACCAACAACAAAAAAAGTTGAAGATGAAGAAGGCAACGAAACAGAAGTTGACGACCCTCTAAACAAAATAATCAAACTTACAATTACACGTCCAGACACTAAAAAATCAATTTCTTACAACGCAAAAGTAACTTTACCAGATTCAGCAAAATGTACAATGCCAGAAGGTGGCTGGCCATTTGTTTTAGGAGTTTCAACAGGAGTTTCTGAAAACATTGCTTTAGAAAATGGATACGCTTTTGTTGTACCAAGCATAATGGGAACTATCACTTGGGATGGTAACACTTTCCCTTGGGACATTGGTGTTACAGGAATTGCAGAAGACAATATAAATCACAAAGGTTTATTCTACGATTTATATCCTTACAACAAAAACGATCCAAAAAGCCAAACTGGTGAATTAATGGCATGGGGTTGGGGACTTTCAAAAATTATTGATGCTTTATACAACGGAGCCGCAGCAGAATTAAACATCAATAAAGAAAACTCAATTGTTACTGGCGTATCTCGTTATGGAAAAGCCGCTGCTGTTTGTGGAACATTTGAACGTCGTATAAAAATGGTAGCACCAGGATGTTCAGGGGCAGGTGGAATGGCTTCTTATAGATATTTTTCAGAAGATATGACTTACGATTTAAGTTCTGTTGGTGCAAGTGTTAATCATGTTTGGGGTGCAAACGAACCATTAGGAAGTTTAACATCAGACAGCGAAGGTGGTTGGTTTAATGACAAATTCAGAAGTTTCAAAAACCCAACAGATTTTGAATTAGATCAATATATGTTAGCGGCTATAAACGCAGATCCAAATCGTTACTTTGTAATTCTAGGAGCAGCAAGTAATACTGACGACTGGGTAAATGCACCTTCTATGTATTTAACATACCGTGCAGCAGAAACAATTTATAAATTCCTTGGCTTAGAAGATCACATTTATTGTTATTTCCACAACAATGGCCACGCCGTAACAGAAGATGATATGAAATATTTAATCGATTTATTCAACGATAAAGTTTATGGTAACAAAACAAACATCGCAGAATTTGATTACGAAACAGCATTAAGAACTTCTGTTTTTGAAGAAGCAGCAAACTACGATCCATTATTCGATACAATCGACAAGCAATGGGACCATCCTGTAGATAACGAACGAAATCATGATGCAAAATTAAAAGATATTCGTTCTGGTTCTGCACCTTTGTATAAATAAAAGTAATTACGAGTTATCCACAAGGACAAAAATTGTCCTTGTGGTCAGGATTTTCAGTTTTTTAGAGTCCTTACAATCCCTTGCCTATTAATAAATCTTGCAAATCTTTTACAGTGTCACAAATATAGTCGGCACCAGCGTTTTGATGTTCTTCTTTTGAACCGTAACCAAACAAAACTCCACAAGATTTTATGTTATTTTTTTGCGCACCAATAATGTCGTATTCTCTGTCGCCAATCATAAGGATTGTTTCTTTATCTTTATTTTTAGCCAAACTTAACGCGTATTCAATTACTTCTTCTTTTTTGCTTCTTGATTCATCCATGTTGCTTCCACAAATAAAATCAAAATATTTAGACAAATCAAAATGATCTAAAATCTGAACAGAATATTGTTCTGGTTTAGAAGTTGCAACAATCAATTCAAATCCTTGCTCTTTTAGTGCTTGCAAAAGTTGTGGAATTCCTTCATAAACAGTGTTTTCAAAAAGTCCTTTTGTGGCAAAATGTTCACGATATTTTTTTACTGCTAAATCATTTTTTTCACCAGTAAACCCAAACTCTTTTTCAAAAGTAGAAGGCAACGGTGGCCCAATAAAAGAACATAGTTTTTCATAACTTGGAATTTCAATTCCAAAAAATTTTAAAGCGTGAATAAAAGAATTTGTAATTCCTTCAGCTGGGTCTGTAAGTGTTCCATCTAAATCAAATAAAATAGTTTTAAACAAGAAATAACTCCACAATAAAAACAATAAAACAACAAATACATGCAACAGGAAATAATCCCGCTCCAAGATACGACGATATAATTCCTACAATCAAAGCAATAATCCCTGCGATTGGAGATTGTGTTGCATTGATGATTGCCGGGAATGTCATAACCGCAAGTGTCACGTACGGAATGTAAAATAAAAAAGAACGTAAAAATTTGTTCTTAATTGGTTTACGAATTAAAGTTAATGGCAAAACTCGAATCAAATAAGAAACAAGTGCCGCTGTAAAAATATAAATGTAGGGATTATTTTTCATTTTGAACTTCCCCCTGATTTTCTGAATTTTCCATATCTTCGTCTTTTACAGGTTTGATGATTGCAATTACCGAAGAAATCAATATTGTCAAAATGATTGTTCTTGTTCCGTCAGAAAGATTCCTTATTAATGGAAGAATTCCGCACAAATAACTACAAATAAAACTTACAATCACAGCAATTGCAATTACTACATTCTTTTTTGCCGGCGGAATAATAATCGCTATAAACATTCCGTACAACGCAACAGAAAGCGCGCTCACAATTTTTGCATCTAAAAAATTTCCTGCAAGAATTCCAAGCGACGTTCCAATACTCCACAACGGAACTGAAATAAAAATCGCGCCATAATTATACCATGGATTCAAAAATCCTTTTTGCGCAATCGAAATCCCAAAAATTTCGTCAGTAATTCCAAAGCCTACAAAAAATCGATGAATAAATTTTGTTTCAGGATTAAAACGTTGGCTCAATGCACAACTCATCAAAAGATAACGCGCATTTACAACAAAAGTGATTACTGCAACTTCCAAATAAGTTACGCCTTCTTTTATCGCTGTAAAAAGTGCATATTCACCGGCAGAAGCAACATTAAAAAAACTTGCAATAAACCCTTCAAACGCAGAAAGCCCCGCATTTTGTGCAACAATTCCCAAAGAAAAAGCGACTGCAAAATAACCTAATCCAATTGGAATTCCATCCCGAATTCCTTGAAGAAAAACATTCTTTTTCATAAAACAAACCAAGTTGTCCGTAAAAATCGATTTTGAAAAACCAACCTCACGAAAAATAATGACATTATAATAGAATATTTTATTGCAAATAACAATCATTATAAACAGTTGTTTTTTTCAGTTTTGTAACGTAATATATATATATGAAAAAAAATATTAATCATAAGAAAATACGCACTTTCATTTATGGATTTGCGTTTGTAATAAGCATTCTTTGTACTTCACAATGTTTTGCTCAATCTTCTACAAAAAAAGACACAAAAGCTTCTAGTTTTCAATATATGAAAAAACTAAACAACGTTTTTGATTATGTTCAGCAAAACTACGTTGATGAAATTGACCCAAGTGTTTTGTACGAAGGCGCACTCAAAGGTATGTTAGAAGCCTTAGAAGATCCTTACACACTTTATTTGGATTCTGATTACATGCGCGATTTACAAGACACAACCGCAGGAAATTTTGGCGGCGTTGGTTTATCTATTTCAAAACCACTCGAAAACAAAGCCGACAAACCTGCTTACGTTGAAGTTGCCTACCCTATCGATGATTCTCCGGGAGCAAAAGCTGGTATTCAAGCTGGAGATTTATTAATTGCAGTAGAAGGTCAACCAACTGATGAAATGTCAATGAACGATGTTTTAGACGTCCTCCGTGGTGAAATTGGAACTCCTGTTACAGTTACTGTTCAACGTGGAGCAAACATGAAATTCGATGTAAAACTCGTTCGTGCGTTGATTGAAGTTCCAACTGCAAAATACGGAATGATTGAAGGCACAAAAACAGGTTACGTTCGTCTTATTGAATTTACACCAGAAACTCCAAACAGACTTCAAGATGCGTTAGATTCTTTTGAACAAGAAGGTTTTGACAGTTTGATTATCGATGTTCGCGACAATCCGGGCGGATTAATTACAAGCGTTGTGAATGTTGTAGACAAATTTATTGACGAAGGAGTAATAGTTTCTACAAAAAGCCGCGTTTTGTTTGAAAATCACGAATTTCTTGCAACACCAGATAAAACTACTTTTACAAAAAAAGTTCCAATCGTTATTTTAATTAACCGAGGTTCTGCAAGTGCTTCTGAAATTTTATCGGGCGCTTTAAAAGATTATCATTTGGCTTATCTTGTTGGCGAAAAAACTTACGGAAAAGGTTCTGTTCAGCAAGTAATTCCATTAAGCAACACAGACGGATTCAAAATGACAACTGCACGATATTACACTCCAAGTGATGTAAATATCGATAAAATTGGAATTCCTCCTGATTTAGAAATTAAAAACTTTTTTATTCCTAAAGAACAAGAAGACGTTTACGTAAAACTTGTTGAATCTGGCGAACTTGAAAAATTGGCAAAAGAAAATTCAAATATGACAGAAGCCGAAATTACAAAAGCGGCCGAAGAACTTGCAAAAACTTATCCAATCGATTTAAGAATTTTGCGTCGCTTGATTCGTGTTCAGGCAAAAAAAGCACAATCGGCAGCGTTGTACGATATGGATTATGATATTCAATTACAAGAAGCGCTCAAAATTGTTCAACGTCCTGATTTCTTTGATTTGGTAAAAAACACAAAAACTCTAAAAGAATTGCAAGAAGAAGCTGAACAAAAAGCAGCCGAAACTCAAGAAGAATAATAATGCGTCAATTTATTTTAGAAAAACAACCATCTTCAGACGGACTCGTTCATATTATTGGCAAAGATTACAGATATTTGCGCCAAGTTTTGCGAGTAAAAAACGGTGATATGCTGAGTTTGCGTCTTCCAGATGGTTCTCTAAAAAATTCTACAGTCGCTTTTGTAGATGAAAACGCAAAAAAAATCACATTGCAACTTTGTGCCGATTCTGGTTTTGAAGACAAATCAATCACACGGGGAGTCCAAGCAAACCAAATTCAAACATTATTTGATAAAAATGAATATTGGCTTTTTCAATTTATTCCGCGCCCACAAAAATTTGAACAAATTGTTCGTCAGGCGACTGAATGTGGAATTACAAATATTGTTCCTATCATCGGTGAATATTGCGAAAAAATCAGTTTGACTTCTTTTTCAGAAAACAAATTATCCAGATTAGAAAAAATCATAAAAGAAGCTCGCCAACAAAGTGGTTCACCAGTTCAAACAAAAATCTTTGAGCCAATGTCTTTGAAGCAGGCAATTGATTTATGGAATAAAGAAACTTTGGAAGGAACAAATCTTGGTTTTGTCTTAAGTGAACGGGACGAAAATTCTCCCAAATTAAGTCAAATCGTTTCTTCTTCATCTGGATTAAAAAAAATCTGTATTGCAATCGGGAACGAAGGTGGAATAAGCCCAGCAGAAGTTGAACTTTTAAAAACAAAAGGTCTATTCTACCCGCTTCATTTTTCCGTAAATATACTTAGGTGCGAAACTGCGGCTTTATACGGAATTGCTGCAATTCAATCAACAATTCAAGATTTTGTGTTATAATAGTTGGGATTTTTGGGAGGAATTATATGGCTATTGAAAGGATTTCTTTACTTGGTGTTCCAGTTGATATTTGTTCACCAGACAAATTAGAAAATCAAATTCTGGAATTATTAGCAAAACCGGGTACAAAACAAATCATCTTTCTTTCCATTTGGGATTTATTAAAAGCTCGCCGAAAAAAGAGTATTTTTGCAGAAACTGTAAGAAACGCTGACCTTGTAATTCCAATTTCCAAAAGCATTTTAAATGGAGCAAAATTCCTCAAACGAAACATTCCTCACAGATACAATCCTTTTGAATGCGTAATCCAAATTCTTTCTATTTTGGACGCACATTTTAAAACATTATATTTATTCGGTTCAAACAAAAAAACTTTACAACAAGCCGAAAGTAATCTTCACGACACATTTACAAATTTAAGAATTGTGGGACGCTACGTAGGATATTATCCAAAACAAATGGAAGATAACATTATTCAAGCAATGTTCAAAGCCCAACCATCTTTAGTTTTAATGAGCGATGGAATCAAAGAAAAAAATTGTTGGGCTTACAAACGTCGCAACAGATTTTCATCAAGCATTTTCTTATATTACAAAGACGCTTTTGGAATTTTTTCTGAACGAATCAAACGCGTAAAAGAAAAAACCTTCAACAATGGCAACGAAATCTTTGTAGAACTTTTGCACAATCCTTTTAAAATCGTTTTGATTTTCCCATTCATTTGGTATTTGATTGTTCTTTTGTTTCACAGAATCTTAAAAAAATAAAAAATTTAGTTTTCCTAAAGTTTTTTAATAAAATTTCATTTTTTCTCTTTACAAAAAAAATAAACGGTTATAAAATAAAATCATGTTAAGAATAATCTTTACAAATTCTTCATTTCTCTTTCAATTCTTTATACAGAACTTCGCCTTTGGGCGAGTTTAATTTTAAGCAAAAATATTTGCAGCAGCCCACCTGCTTTTTTCACGATGCGTAAGCACAAAATCAACAAAAACTTCTCAAAAACAAAAAAAAGGAAAAAAACTATGTCAGAAAACAAATATTATCATAAAGATATTGAAACAATGTCTGTAGAACAGATAAAAGAATTACAAGGCAAACGCTTGGCTGAACAATTCCGTTATGTTTACGAAAACGTAGAATATTATCGCAATCGTTGTATAGAAGCTGGCGTTACTCCAGATGATGTAAAAGGCTTGGAAGATTTGCACAAAGTTCCTTTTACTTGTAAAGATGATTTACGCGCAACTTATCCTTATGGATTATTCGCAGCTCCTTTAAAAGACGTTGTTCGTCTTCACGCTTCAAGCGGAACTACAGGAAAACAAATTGTTGTTGGTTACACAAAAGAAGACCTTGATATTTGGGATGATTTAGTTGCTCGCCAATTAGTTGCAATCGGTGCTTCAAAAGATGATTTTGTTCACATAGCTTATGGTTACGGTTTATTCACTGGTGGATTGGGACTTCACGGGGGAGCTTCTAAAGTTGGTTGTACTGTAATTCCAATTTCGGCAGGAAACACTCCAAGACAAATTACTGTTATGCACGACTTTGGTTCAACAATTCTTTGTTGTACTCCAAGTTATGCTGCATATTTAGGCGAAACTCTTCACGATATGGGACACGACACAAGTTATCTCAACTTAAAAGCCGGAATTTTTGGTGCAGAACCTTGGACAGAAGGAATGCGTAAAGATATTGAAAAATCACTCGGTATAAAAGCATACGACATCTACGGACTTACAGAAATTATGGGACCAGGAGTTGCATACGAATGTCAGGCTCAAAACGGAATGCACGTAAACGAAGACCACTTCATTGTAGAAACAATTGATCCAGAAACAGGAAAACAACTTCCAGAAGGCTCAAAAGGTGAACTCGTATTCACTTGTCTTACAAAAAAAGCATTCCCATTAATGCGCTTTAGAACAAAAGACATCGGTGTATTAAATAGAGAAGTTTGTTCATGTGGACGTACTTTTGTAAGAATGAGTAAACCAATGGGAAGAACTGACGACATGCTCATCATTCGTGGTGTAAACGTGTTCCCTTCTCAAATTGAAACTGTACTTTTGCAATACGGATATCCACCAAACTATCAGATTATCGTTGGAAGAGAAAACAACAACGATACATTCGAAGTAAAAGTTGAAATGACACCAGATAAATTCAGTGACGTTATTGCTGATATTCGTAAAAAAGAAGCTGAATTATCAAATGCAATGCAATCTTTACTACAAATCAAGGCAAAAATCACTCTTGTTGCTCCAAAAACTATTCAACGTAGTGAAGGAAAAGCAAAACGTGTAATTGATACTCGTAATTTAATCGATAATAAATAGAAGACACTAGGAGGAAGATTATGACAATTCAACAAGTTTCAATTTTTTTGGAAAATAAACCAGAGACTCTTTCTGAACTTACAGATGTTCTTGCAAAAAATAATATTAATATGAGAGCGTTATCTTTGGCAGACGCAAGCGACTTTGGAATTGCTCGCATTATTGTAGACAATCCTGATGAAGTTGCAGAAGTTTTAAAAGCAAACGATTATATCGTAAAAAGCACAAAAGTTATCGCTATTGAAATTCCTGATGAAAGCGGAAGTTTAAACAAAATCTTAAAACTTCTTGCAGAAAATGGAAGAAACCTTGAATATATGTACGGATTTACAGGCAAAAAAACAAACACTGCTTGTATGATTATTCGTTGTACAGATAACGACGCAACTGTCGAAATCTTACAAAAAGCAAATATTCATTTAATCAATCAGGAAGAATTAGTAAATATCTAATTTTAGAATAAACGACGTAATTTTATTGCACCGGCAGGACAAATTTCGTGACAGCAGAAACAACTTAGATACTTTGAACGGTCTATAATTTTTGCTGAACCTTTTGCTCCTGCCATTTTTATTATATGTGCCGGACAGATTTGTTCACAGCGTTTACACTTCTGACATTTTTTAGAATTGATTCTTGGTGTTACTGTCAAAAGTTTTGCAGCAAGTGAATTTAATCCAGGTGGCAACATTTTGCCCAAAGAAGATGTTGGATTTTTTACAATCTTAAAATTACTTACTTTTACATCTTCAAATTTTTGACCAACAATTTGAATTTCATCGGCAGAATTAAGCCAAATTCCTCTTAATAAAGCATCTTTTAAGTTTGCAATATGAATTGGATTATAACCAACCAAACTTGCACAAGTCCAATCTAACGCAAGAATATTATCAGAAGCCGCCAAAAATCCCAATTTTACAGGATCGCCACTTCCAGGTCCGCCCGGTCCTTCCATTCCTACAATTGCATCCATAATAGAATACTGTGGATTAGCAGCGATATTCAAATCTGTCAAAAAAGCACCAAAATCATTTTTATCAGAAAAACGGTAATGAATTTGTGCTTTTTTAAGTCCAACCATCAACCCAAACAGATTTTTCATTGCACCTGTGTACGCCATAAATTGATGAGTTTTTAATTTGGACATTGAAACAACAATATCAGCTTCTTCAAACGCCTGTGCAAATTCAAATTGCTTTGTTGTTTTTCCTATTGGGCATTTCACAAGCAAAGTTCCTGTAAAATCTATCCATTCGCCACCGTTATTAATAACTTGGTCGTACATTCCAGTTGCTTTTGCAGAACTAATAGAGGATGCAATTGCCGGAGATTCACCAACAAGAACTTTTTTTGCTCCTAAATCAACAAATGCTTTTACAGCCGCCCCAACAACAACAGGATGAGTACAAACTGCTGTTTCTGGCTTTTTAGGATATAAAATATTTGGCTTTAGTAAAACGATTTTATCTTTTACATCAGGGGGAGGAACTAATTCAAATAATTTTTTTATTGCAACAAAAACGTCTTCAAAAACATAATCATTGCATTTTTCTAAGGCTACCGATTTTGTCATATCATAATCATCTTAAACAGAATATCGTGCACGACTTGTTTCTGTTTCAAAAACATCTACAGCATATAACACAGCTGATTCAGAACTTTTTTTACTAGATAAATCAATATTATTTTCTTTCATTTTTACAATTATCTGATTAAAAATATACATTGCAATTCGTTCTGCACTCGGATTGTTCATAAAAATTTCCATATCATTTAAATTTGTATGATCCAATTCTTTGCAAACTGATTTTAAAACTTTTTTTAAAAGTGAAAAATCAAGCAACATTCCACCTTCGTTTAATTCAGTTCCTTTTACATGTGCAAAAACTTTATAATTATGGCCGTGAAGATTTTCACATTTGCCGTTATAATCTTTTAAAAAATGAGCCGCTGCAAAATCAGCTTCTACTCTAACTTCGAACATACTTTTAATATAAACGATTTTTGCAAAAAAAGAAACAAACTTATTGCATAAAAATATTTTTTTGTACAATTATTGAGTAGAAATCCTTATTGTTTTGATTTTTTCAAAGTGGTATTACTGATGATATGAGTAACTCTTTATTGCAAAAAAGAAGTCGCGGTGCTTTACCAATGCACAAACTTGCACTTCCTCTTATTGGCGAACAATTTTTTAGAATTCTTGTTTCAAGCGTAGACACTTTTATGTTGAGTTCATATTCCGAACCCGCAGTTGCTGGAGTTGGAATGATGGGGCAATACGTTTTTTTCTTACAAATTTTGTTTAATGTAATTTGTATTGGCTCTACAATCATCTTAGCACAATATTTGGGTGCGCAAAAATCAGAAGATGAATTAAATCACGTGGCAAAAGGCGGATTTGCAATGACGATGATTTCCGCTTTTGTATTAATGTTGATTGTATTAATTGGAACAAAACCGCTCTTATCTTGTTACACTTTGGAAGAAGAAGTAAGAGAAAGCGCATACCAATATTTTATTATTTTTGGAGGAATTGGAGCACCTTTTACAGCTTTCAATATGTTCCAAACAGGTTTACTCAGAACTTATGGGTACACAAAAGAAACATTTATTGTGACAATCGTATCTAACCTCGTAAATGTTGCCGGAAACGCCGTCGCAATTTACGGATTCGCAGGAATTCCAGCCACAGGAACAGCCGGAGTTGCAGCAGCCAGCGTTTTAAGTATGATTGCCGGAAATATTATGATGACAATCTTTATTCGACGAAAAAGTGACATTCAATTTAGAATATTTAAAAGCCCAAAAGTTCCATCTGCTGTAAACAAAAAGATTTTATCAATTGGAGTTCCAACTGCAGGCGAAAGTCTTTCTTACAACGTTGCGCAAATCGTAATAATGGCGATGATTTCTTCACTTGGAACTTTTGCAATGAACGCGCAAGTTTACACAAACACAATTGTAAGATTTGTTTTTTCTATCGCAGTTGCAATAGGCAGCGCAGTTCAAATCAAAGTTGGATATTACGTTGGTGAAGGCAAAAAAGATACCGCATACAAAAACGTTTTCAAATATTCGTTAGTTGCAACTTTATCATCTGTAATTTTGATTTTAATTGTGAACTTAATCAAAGCGCCGATAATCGGAATCTTTACTTCACAGGCCGAAATTGCCGAATTAACATCCAAACTTTTGATTTTTTCTATATATATAGAATTTGGACGCTCGCTTAATTTAATTTATGTTGGTGCATTAAAAGGCGCTGGAGATGTAAAATTCCCTGTTTTTTATGGAATTTTTTCTATGTGGGGAATAATGGTTTTACTCAGTTGGTTCTTAGGAATCCAATTGCACTGGGGAATCATCGGTTGTTGGCTTGGAATTGGAACAGATGAAACAACTCGCGGAATTGTAATGCTCTTCCGTTGGAAACGAAAACGTTGGCAAACAAAATCAATTGTATAAATAAAAATCCAATGTTATAATTTTATACAATGCATTTACGCAAAAAAAATTATCAAACAAAAATTCTAGGAGTTTTTATGAAGAAAGTATTTTTATTATTCACAAGTTTAATGATTGCATTTTTATCAATTTCTTGTTCATCTGTTCCAAAAAAAGCAGCTGCAGATGAATCATTAGTTATTGGAATTGTATCAATGTACTTTCCAGAAAAAGTTTCTTATCAAGGTGACTTCGACACAGCGGTAAAAGGAGCTGTAAAAAATAATATCGAAGTGTCTGTAGAAGATGTAAAAACAAAAAAAGTATATACAACAAAAACTAATTCTGACGGATTCTATGTTTTTAAAAATTTGGACTCTACTTCATCATACAAAATAACAAAAGTTTCTTTTCAAAAATCTGGATCATACGGAACTGTAGAAAGATGGATTACATTTTCAAGATCTGATCCTTTCTTTCCATTATATAATTCTGTTTTAAATCTTGGAGAGTTAAAATGTGTTTGGTATGAAAGTGGAATTGATACTCAATTTTTGGGAAACGTAATGGTAAAAAACTATTTTACAAAAGAAGCCGCAGATTCAGAATGGCTAACAAAACCTCTTATAAATCAATATCAATAAAAAAAAGCTGACCTTTAAGTTTTAGTTGTCATCCAAACCTTTGTCATTCCCGCACTTGATGCGGGAATCTTTCTAAACAACATAAAACCTTATTCGGTCAGCTTTTTTTATTTAACAAGAATCATTATTTATCTGCACATTTCTTTTTAAGAAAGATAAATAATCCTGCCATAATTGCTAATCCACAAATAAATGGAACAAATGGATTTTTTACAAATCCTGCAATAATGTATGTTACAAATGAAATTGCAGCAACTGTAAGTGCGTAAGGAAGTTGTGAATTTACGTGATTAACGTGATTACACTGAGCTCCCGCACTTGCCATAATTGTTGTGTCTGAGATTGGTGAACAGTGGTCTCCACAAACAGCACCAGCCATACAAGCAGAAATACAGATAACTCTTAATTCTTCTGTTGCAGAAGGGAATACTGCGATACAAATTGGAATTAAAATACCAAATGTTCCCCAAGAAGTTCCTGTAGCAAAAGCCAATCCACAAGCAATTACAAAGATGATTGCTGGCAAGAAATTCTTTAATACACCAGCCTTTCCTTCAACTAAGCCAGCAACGAATGTTTTTGCACCCAAAGCATCTGTCATTCCTTTTAGAGTCCATGCAAGTGACAAAATCAAAATTGCAGGAACCATTGCTTTAAATCCTTCTGGAACACATTCCATACAGTCTTTTAATGAAATAATGCGACGACACATATAATAAATAACTGTAAGAACATAAGCACCAAATGAACCAATTACAAGACCAACAGAAGCATCTGACGAAGCAAATGAATCTACAAAGTTCAAATAACATCCACTATCTTTTGCAAAGAAACCACCTGAATAAATCATTCCGAGTGTACAGAAAATAATAAGAACAACGATTGGAAGAACTAAGTCAATTACTTTTCCTTTTGTTTCAACATCAGCAACATCATCTGCATCATTCATCATTTGCATTGCTTTTTCATATTTAGACATTGAGCCAAAATCTGTTTTTGAGAAAACTAATAAGAAAAGAGCAATAATTGTAAACAACGCATAATAGTTATAAGGAATTGCTTTAATAAACAATGCAAGTCCGTTTTCACCTTCAGTTACGAATCCACTTACAGCAGCAGCCCAAGAAGAAATTGGCGCAATAATACAAACAGGAGCAGCTGTTGAATCGATAATATAAGCTAATTTTTCTTTAGAAACTTTATGTTTATCTGTGATTGGTTTCATAACCGAACCAACAGTAAGACAGTTGAAGTAATCATCAATAAAAATTAACAATCCTAAACAAATTGCTGCAACTTGAGCACCAACTTTTGTTTTAATATGTTTTTTTGCCCAATTACCAAATGCAGCAGAACCGCCAGCTTTGTTCATTGTAGCAACCATAATTCCCAAAATAACAAGGAAGATTAAAATTCCTGTGTTGTAAGCATCAGAAATACTTGCTACAAATCCGTCTTTAAAAAGATGATCTAAAAAACCACCAAACGAAGGATCAGGACTTCCTACAACAAAGAAAAGAGCCCCAATCACAATTCCTAAAAACAAAGAAGAATAAACTTCTTTTGTAATCAACGCCAATGCAATCGCAATAATTGCTGGCAACAACGACCAAAATGTTCCTATCATTTATACATTCCTTAATAAAAAGTTTTCCTTTCATTTTAACACGCTATGAGCATAAAATAAAGAAATTTTTCAAACTTCACTTTTCTATAAACATTTTCTCAAACTTGCCGATAAGTGTAGAATGAAGAAGTCAAAATTTTTATTAGTTTTTTTATTAACTTTATTTATAGTAAATGTTTCTTGGGCAAAAGAAGAAATTGTTTATAAACCTTACGAATTAGATAAACTTATTCACGACGTAGAAAAACCTTGCGCGCCAGTTGTAACAGAAGATTACATTCTTTTTACAGCAGACGCAAAATATCGTTCAGTAGGAATTGCTTTTGACTTTGAAAATTACAAAATTGTTCATCCGTTCCAAATCTTAACAACAACTGACGCGGATGGAATAAAAACAAAGAAACACATGATTTTTTGTTACAAACGCACACACGAACTTGATTCTATAAAATACAGATTGATTATTGACGGATTATGGACAACAGACCCGCTAAATCCGTTAAAAGAATATGATGATGATGTAAACCTTTATTTTTCCAAAGTGAACGTTCCTCACGGAATAAAGATTTGTACCGCACAAACAGACGATAATTACACAAATTTCATTTACAAAGGCGAATCTGGTTTACATGTAAATCTTGCCGGAAATTTTACAAATTGGGACCCTTGGATTTACGAATTAAAAGAAACAGAGCCTGGCCTTTACAAATTGGAATTGCCTCTTCCAAAAGGAAAATACATCTATAGTTATTACATCGGTTTGACACCAGTTTTGGACAATTCAAATCCAAACAAAGTTTTTACCGACGATGGAAGAACAGCAAACGTTCTTTATGTAAATTAAATTAAAAACAACACAAACCTTTTCCTCTAAAGCGCAAAAGTAAACTTTGCCATTTTTTAATTAAATTCGCTTTTTCTTTTGGATTTTCTTGTAAAGATTTTGGCACAAAACTTTTTACAAGACAAATCAATTCATCAATTTCAGTTGCTTCTTTTTTATTAAGAGGAATTTCAACTTGTTCCTGCAAATAAAACCACGAAATAATTTTTTGACCGTTCACTTCATATACAAGCGGATTTGAACCTAACCAAAAAATGTTTTTAAATTCCAAAATCGGTTTATTAAATTCCTTTTGCTTACGATTTTCGTAACGTTCAATTGCTTTTGCAATAAAATCTTTTGGTATAGTTGGCGCGCAAACAGGAAAATCAAACCACTTTGTTACTTTTTTTTCCAAATGATTCGAGTGCATCCAATTATTTAAAGCGATTTCTAGCGATTGTCCGTATTTTTCACTTTTATTTTCCCCTTTAAAATGAAGCGCAGGCTCTATGAATTGTTTTGTTTTATTTTCAATAGGAATCAAATCTGGATGAAGCGATTCTTTCCATTCTGAATAGATTCTAGAATTTCGAGTAAGAACAAATTTATGCCAGAATGCACTGTCAAGTAATCCTTCTTCAAAAAACTGGCGTAAAGTTTCCATTGAATTAATTAAATCTTGTTCTGTTTCATTCCAAAATCCATAAATCATATAAGAATGAACTAAAATTCCATTTTCTTTAAATGCCGCGCACGCACTTACAATTGAATCCAAATCAGTTCCTTTATGAATATTTGCCAAACCTTTACTTGTCGCAACTTCAATTCCGGCAGAAACGCCACCCAAACCAGCGTAACTCAAAAAAGAAGCTATATCGTAAGAAAATGTTTTTTCAAACCGAACATTTCCCCAAAAATACAAAGGATTTTCACATTTAACATTCAACTTACCAAATTCAACTAATTGAGACGGAGGCAACGCTTCATCCACAAAGTGAATTCCTCGCACTCCTTTTTTTTGCGAAGTTTTGTATAAACTATCAAAAAGATTTTTTGTATTTGTCTGTTTATATCCGCAAACATAATCTAAATTTACATCGCAAAACGCACATTTATGCCAATAACAACCGTGAGCTAAATAAGCTTTTATCCAAGTTCCGTCGGACCACAATCTGTGCATCGGGTTTAAATCATCACATAATCGTGGATATTTTGCAAAATCAATATCATCATAATCTGGCGTAATATTTTGAGTAAGTTCATCTTCTTTTTTTTGCAAGTCCACATCATTCCAAACTGGTTCAACAATTTCTGGCAAAAATAATTTGATTTTATAAAGAGATTTTTTCGACTTTTGATTTTGCAACAACCCACTTTTTATTAAATCCAAATATGAACCGTAACCTCTATCATAACTTATTGCGTCAATAAATTTTGCAAGTCCTTTTTCTGTAACTTCCCTAAATTCCGTGTTAATAAAACCTCCGCCCATCACAACAAAAACTTTTTCGCCAAACTTTTTCTTAAAAAAATCAGCAGCATATAACGCAGGAATAAAAACGCCAGCAAAAGGAACTGTTAAACAAATCAAAGTTTTTTCTTTTGATGAATCAACAATTTTTTCAAATTCAGCAAGATGATTTTGCAAAATTTTTTTATAAAAATAATCCAAAATGGGTGATTTTAGCTGTGACAGAATTTGTTCAAACGATTTTCCTTCCATAGTAACTGATTCTGCATAACGAATTAACGAAAAATTCTTATCAAAAACCGCAGTTATATAATCTGCAATATCGGCAATCGCGTAAGAACACAAAAATTCAATATCATCAATTGTTGCTTCTTTTTCGATATTACTCAAATATTGTTCCATTCTGTTCCCGCGAGGAGCAAACGGAGAATACAAAAATTGGTGAAAAAGTTCACGAGTTGCAAAAGGTTTTGGTCCATCACATAACGACGACACAATAAAATCAATCCAATTAATCCAATAATCTTTTGTACTAACATATCTACGCAAATTAAATGCAGTATTTTCATCACCATTTTCTTCGGCATCGTCTGCCATTTTACAAGCAGTTTTTTCTGTTGCTTCAAAAATGTAACTCAATCCTTCTTTAGAAAAAATCTGATAAAACATTTCATTGCTAAAATCTAACCATTTTGTAAAAAGTCCTTGAGATTTAAAAAAGGAACTTAAATATGCACCAGAAGGATAAGGCGCGTTTAACTGAATCAAAGGAGATTGAATAATTATTGCGTTCATATTTTAATTATAACTTAAATCTTAATAAACTAATAGCATTCATTTAAAAAGTTTGCTTGTATTCGTTTTATCTGTTACCATATACGTATGATTCAATTAAATACAAAAATAAAAATGCCTTTTTTATGGGGCAAAGCTGTTTTTGAAAAAACAAATTGGTCTCAAATTAATTTAATTGTTGGCGCAAACGGTTCCGGAAAAACACTTTTGTCACAAGCAATTGCAAAAGAATTTTCGCAAGCAGGTTACAAAGTTTTCATTTTAGAATCTGACCGCGACAACGTAAATTACAATCAAATCTTGCTACAAAATCAATACGTACGCGAAAAAATTGAATCAGTTCTTTCCAACATGTTTGGAAAATCAATTAAATTTGAGCAAAATGAACAAAATGAATTTATACCAATCGTCGTAAATAAAGCTTGGAACGTTGAATACGATTTGACTAATGCAGAATGTCACGGTTTAAAAGAAATAATCACACTTCTGACAGTTTTATATTCCGAAAATTCAGACTGTATATTTTTTGATGAACCTGAATTACATTTGCATCCTCAATTCCAACTTTTTTTTATGACAGAAATCAGAAAACAAATCGCAAAAAATCCTAAAAAAATCTTTTTTCTGATTACACATTCACCTTTTTTTATTGATTTAAAAACTCCTGAAGAATTAATGGGCGTAATTGCGTGTCACATAAATAGAGTTCCAACTCACATCGAAAAACTAAACGATCAAGATGAAAAACTTTTCCGCAAATTTTTGCCTCGCTTTAACACTTATCATAAACAATTTTTCTTTTCGGACAATCAAATCTTTGTGGAAGGCTACACCGACCAACAAATGTTCAATCAATTGTTACCATTTTTAGCAAATACAAAAGGAATCTCCAGCACAGGAATTATTGACGTTGGCGGAAAAGATGAACTTGGCGTTTTTTGTAAAGTTTGTTCATTGCTCGGAACCGACGGAAGAATTATCACTGACTTGGACGCACTTTTTAGTGGAAAATTGAAAGACGTTGTTTGTCAGGATAAACGTCCACAAGAATGGATAAATAAACAGTTTCAAAAACAAAAATCTTTTTATAGGATGATTTTTTCGCAAAATGAACTTTCTAGCAGAATTACACTAAAAAAATTAATATTAAAGTTAGAAATGCTTTTAACAGAAATTGGTTTTGAAATCTTAAAAACAAAATATGCTGTTTCGCCAAAAATTGATTTATTTGTAAAAAAATTACGTTTTTTGGCAGACAAATACGACAATCTTGAAACTTTAGATACCTTCAAAACTGTTGTTTTACAAGGAATTTCAAACATCGAAACAATTGATATGATTTTGCCACTTCATCTTGCAAAAAAAATTCCATTAATTAAAAATCTTACTTATTTGATTTTAGCTGCAACAGAAGCGGCTCGAGTTTATATTTTGCCACGGGGCTGTATTGAACATTATTACAAAGCTTCAAAAGTACAATACATGCCAATTTCAGGAAAAGACAAATTATTTCACACAGAGTTGCAACGTTTTTCAAATCTTTCTACAAAGAAAATACAAATTGAATATTCTGAATTAATCAATATCCTTGAAAAAGCATGTACACGACTTAGTTTGAATTAATTTATTTTTTTTGACTCAAATAACTTCTAATTTGATTTGCTAATTCATTTCCTCTTTCTTTATTAAGTTGAAAAACAGCATTATATAAATCAGGAGTTTGGCCTCCCTTGCAACTTGAAGCCCAAAATCTAACATCGTCGGCTTGTCTATCATAAGCTTGTGATTTTAATGAAACTGGTCCCCATTTTGAATTTTTGGAAAGTTGGGTCTGTATCTTATCGTTTACAATTTCATTTATCACACTATCAAAAAGTTCATTTTTTGTTTTCTTGATTACAACAACAGAGGGAGCAATCAAACAATGGTCTATTTTTTGATTAATCACTGGAAATCTAGATACTTCAAATTTTGAAATTAAATTTCTTGATATTGTTCTATGTTCACTAAGCGGTAAGAAAATTACGCCCACTTGTTCTTCTTGTAAAAAATAATTTAAGTCAGTTTTTGTTGCGCCAAACCAATTTGGATGAACAATTTCGTTTTGCTGCCAATTTTTAAATAAATCCAAAATGTTACGCAACGTAAATTCACCGTCTTTTTCACCTTCATTTAATTGAACATCTAATAATTCATCAAATGAAATATTTTTGTTTAAAGAAATTACTTCAACGAATTTTTCATAACTTTTTTTTCCGCCAAAGGATTCTACAAAACAAGAAATCAAAGCAAACAAAGTTTTATTATCTTTTCCTGCACAAAAAAAAGGCGAGAATACGTGTGATTTACTTTTTTTAAGCAAATCATTCAATTCAATTAAATTTGTAGGAACTTTACAATTCAATTCTTTCAACAAATCTTTTGAATATGCAATTTCATAATTATCAAGTAAGACTGGTAAAATATTTTTTTCAGTTCGGCGAATCGATTTTGGAAGTTTATTAAATAAATCTGAATCAAAATGTTTTTTTTCTGTATTTCTTACAAATTCCCCATCTAAAGTAAAAATGTAGTCTATTTTTTTAAGTTTTTTTTCTAAATCTTGTTCATCAAATGAAAATTCATAATTTTGAATTTTACCATCGTACAGAGTAGAAACTTGATTTTGAATTACAAGAGAGACTTCCTTACTTAAATTTACATAAGCAATATCTAATGTTTTTTTTGACTTTTTGTACGAAAATATAGAAAAAATCAGAACACATGCAATAATACAACTAATAACACCAAAAAATATAATAACCTTTTTTTTCATAGCAATACTCCGCAAGAAAATTATCGGCAAAGTTTTTTCTATTATTAAGTTAAAAAAAAGAGGATTGCCTAGGTGTTATTAGGCAATCCTCAGAAATTGGAATTCACGTGTTTTCCACGGAACAAAGTTTATTTTGGTACAACTAGGAATTACCTAAACAAACTTAAGGAATAAAAATGTATGCTCAAAGAATAATTATTCTTTAACGCCACCGATTGTCATACCTACTACAAAGTGTTTTTGTACAAATGGATAAACAACTAGAATAGGTACAGTTGCAATAATTGTAATTGAAGAACGAAGAGCAATTGGAGTTACCATTGCTGTCAATGAACCTGAAGATGCAGCAACAGCCATTGCGTTAGCATCAGCCGCAGAAGCACTTTGATTCATACTTGAATTCAAGAATTGCATAAGAACGTACTGTAAAGAATACAAATCTGTTTTTGATGATGTATAAAGATATGTATCAAACCAACTGTTCCAAGCACCTACAGCAACGAACAAACAAATCATTGCAATAGAAGGAACAATCAAAGGTAAGATAATCTTTAAGAAAATCTTAAATTCATTTGCACCATCGATACGTGCTGATTCAACAAAACTATCTGGTAAACCATTAATATAAGTTCGTACAAGAATGAAGTTGAATACATCAATAATATTTGGAATGATATAAACAGCAAATTTATTAATCAATCCAAGTTTTTTGATAAGCATATATCCAGGAATAAGACCTGCACTAACATACATAGAAATTACAAGTACAGTTGTTAATGGTCTTCGTAATACAAATTCTTTACGGCTTAACGCATAAGCTAACAAAGCTGTACAGAATACACTGATTACTGTCTGAAGAACAGTTCTTGTTACAGATATACCAAACGCACTGTAAATTTGACCTGTAGTGAACAAAGCCTTATAGTTTTGCCAAGTAAATTTTCTTGGCCATAACTTAATTCCACCCTTTACGGCATCAAGACCATCGTTAAAAGAAATAGCAATTGTGTTCCAGAAAGGATAAACAGTTACTACAACTATAAATAATAATGTCAAATAAATGATTACATCAAACACGATATTTTCGATTTGAGTTAATCTTTTAGCAGCCAAATATTCATTTTTCTGTTTAACTTTTTTATCTATCATATAAGTCGCTCCTCACCACTCTTTTTAGCAACCCAGTTAGCTAAGAGTAAAAGAATGATATTTACTGCATTTTTAAAGATACCAGCAGCAGTAGCCAAAGAGAAATTGAAGAGTTTGAAACCATATTTCAATACATAAATGTCAATTGTCGAAGCAACGTCCTCTATCATACCGTTGCGCAAGAAGAATGGCATTTCAAAGTTTGCATCAAGAATATGACCAGCACTCATAATCATCATAATTATAATTGTTGGTTTAATTCCAGGTAATGTGATATGCCAAATTTTTCGTAAGCGACCACATCCGTCTATTTGTGCAGCTTCGTATAAACATGGGTCTATAGCAGTCATTGCACCCAAATATACAATTGTGTTCCAACCTACTTCTTTCCAAACGTAAGTCCAACCAATAATGTTCCAGAAATATTTAGGAACAGCAAGCCATAATATAGGCTCTTTTATAATACCAAGGCCTAAAAGAATATTATTTAATATACCATCTTCTACAGAAAGAACATTTGCAACCAAACTTGTTACAATAACCCAAGATAAGAAGTGTGGTAAATATGATACTGTTTGAACGAATCTTTTTATGGCGATAATTCTAACTTCATTAAGGAATATCGCAAGCAAAATAGCAGTAATATATCCAAGAGCCGTACTAATAAGACTCATACATACTGTATTTCTTAAAGATAACAAGAATTCCTTATCTTTAAAAAGTGTGATGAACCATTTTAGGCCCACCCATTCTTGTTGTGAAAAACTTTTTGCAGGTTTATAGTCTTGGAATGCCATTGTCCAACCCCAAAGTGGGACATATTTGAACAATATAACATATAAAACAAAAGGTACCGCCATAAGAATTAAAGTTTTTTGTTTACTTAAACGATTCCAAAAACTTTTTCTTAAGGCAAGTTCTGTTTCTTTCCCCCCAACTGTTTTATTTTTACTTTTCATTTGATACACCTATTTTCAAGTAGATAAAAAAACTCCACAAGTTACACGATTAAAACATTCAAAGGCATAACTTATGGAGTTTAATTAATTATTTAATTAGTTTTCAGGAAAACCACCGAATTTTTTAACACGGATTTCAAGTTTTTCTTGCATAAAGTCAATGAAATCTTGGATTCCAGCAGCTTTCATTTCAGCTACATAAATATCCCAAGTTTTATCGAAGTCAGCAGGATCACCCATGATCATAGCTGGTAAGTATTTTCTCTGAATACCTTCAAGTTTAGATTTTGCCAAAGCAGCTTTAGATCCATCTGGAGCAGCTTCTTGCCACATTGGATACCATCCAGCATTTGCAGGTGGGTTTTTGTCTACGAGAGCAGCATAAGAAGCTACACCGTAAGCATTCCATAATTCGATATCTTCTGGTTTAGCGTCAGCTTGGAATTCCCATGGTTGGTTAGCCATAACTGTAGCAAATCCGTCAGAGAATGAACCTTCCATTTTTGGAGCTTCTTCGAACCAAAGTGTTGCTTTGTTGTGAAGAATCCAGTTGTTATCAACTTGTTCATCTCTTTGTTTTTGTGTTCTGTATGGACGACCTTGTTCATCTTTCTGCCAATCTTCACCTTCAAATCCCCACTGAAGAATTTTTTGGTTTTCTTCTTTGAGCATTTCATCCATGAATTTAAGGATTTCGATAGCTTTCTTTTCACCACATTTTGTTGTGAATCCGTATCCACGGCGAATGTTAGGAATTGTGATATCACGGTAGTGAGGTTTGATTGATTCATCAAATACTACAGGAAGTGGAGCATATGTTCTGTTGTACATACCAGCTGCTTTGATAGCATTTTCAGCTTCACCTTGGAATTGCCATCCTTGGATGAACATACCAAGTACACGACCTTGAGAAATTTTTGCATAGTATTGGTCACGGTTATCTGTGAAAGAAGCTGGATCGATAAGACCTCTTTGGAAATATCCGTTAGCAAGTTTGAACCAACGTTTTGCATTAGCATCTGTGTAGTTGTCTGAGTAAACATATTTTCCGTTTACTAAGTCAACGTGTCCGTCACCATCATTTGGATAACCAGCCAAGAATGCAGGTGGGTTCCACAAGTTGAATGCTTCCCAGTCAGCTGTAATGATATTGAATGGGATTGTTGGAGCACCATTGATTGTTGGATATTTTTTTGCATATTTTTCGATTAAGTCAAAATATTCATCAACTGTTTTAATAATTGGGTATCCGAATTCTTTAAGAACTTCTTTTTGAATCCAGAAAGCGTTTTGGTTATAGAATGTTCCTTGATCTGGACCATCATATACACCCCAGTTTGGAAGACAATATACGTGTCCATCTGGTTCTACGATTTTTGCCCAATCTTTTGCATAGTGCTTTTTGATATTTGGACAATATTTTTCTACATAGTCTTCGATTGGAAGAAGACATCCTGCATCCTGGAATTTTGTTGAATCTACTTCAACAAGGTCAGGTAAGTCACCAGAAGCGATAAGCATACCAATTTTTTGGTCTTTATCACCTACAAGAATGTCCCAAGAGAAAGTTACACCAAATTTGTCTTTCATCCATTTGTACATTTTGTTGTCAGCAGGTGGTTGTTGTCTCTGCTGAATTGTGAAAACAGAAATGTTAAGGTCTTTACCTTTGTTTTTCTTTGATTTTTTTGCTCTTTTTGGAGCTGCAAACAAACTCAATACACACAAAAGTGCAACCATAACTACTAGAAACTTTTTTTTCATTTAAAATTTCCTCCTTTTGAAATTAAATGAGAATACATCTCAATAAAATAACTTAGATTAAGTATTAAACCGTTTTACTAAGTTGTACATAGGGGATTTTCCTTATATTGTTAGAAAAGTAGTGAAAAAAACTATAAATATTTTACATCTATTATTTTTTTTGTTTCATATAAAAAAGTACTTTATTGGAAATGATTTTATTGTTATATTTATTCTGTTATGGAAAAAAATCTAAAAGAAAAATTATTACCTTTTATTCTAACTATCATTGTTATTGTTTTGGATCAAATCACAAAAGCGCTTGTTGTAAGTTTTATTCCTCCTTACAAAATCGGAGCACAATTTTTAGGTGATTTTTTAAGATTAATTCACGTTTACAACCCAGGCGTCGCTTTTAGTATTGGTGCATCTTGGCCAGATTTGCTTAGAAGAATTTTCTTTTCATTAATGCCTCTTATCTTCTTGGCAATCGTAATTGTTGTTTACATGAAAAGTAATGATTTTACAAAATTGCAACGTTGGGCCATTGCAGGAATTGTTGGTGGTGGAATTGGAAATTTAATCGACAGAATTTTTAGACCAGAAGGTGTTGTAGACTTTATTGATGTAAAATTCTATGGACTTTTTGGAATGGAAAGATGGCCTACTTTCAATGTGGCAGATTCAGCAGTTGTAGTATGTGGAATTTTATTAATTGTTTCATTTATAGCAATGACAATAAAAGATATTAAATCAAAAAAAGAAGAATCTAAAGAGGTATAATTATGGTACATGAAGAAATTGATGAAAAAGTAGAAGCTCAAAAAAAGAAAGATATTATTAATTACAGAAATAAAAAAAGAACTTCAAGAATATTTTTATTTGCTGTAACAATTTATGAAATCGTAGAAACAATTCTTGTTGTTTTCCTATTATTTCTTCTTTCTACACTTATCATTTCTAAACTTTTTGGAAATAATCCAGAACTTGCTCAAAATGCATTTTCAGTTGCTTTTGTTGTAGTTTTTATTGGTGGATTAGTTTTAGGATTTATAATCTTCAAAAAAACAGTTCAATGGTTCATAGAAAAATATAAATTGGAAGATAAACTTACAGATGAAGTTTTATATCACTACAAAAAACAGACTAAAGACGATAAAGAAGAAGCTGTAGAAAAATGGAAGAGATAATTGGAATTATTGGTGCAATGAAAGTAGAAGTTTCTACTCTTTGCCAAAAACTTGAAAAAAAAGAAATTGTAAATTTTGCAGGTCTTGAATTTAACCACGGATTTTTAAATTCAAAAGAAGTTGTAATCGTAAGAAGTGGCGTTGGAAAAGTAAACGCAGCTTTATGTGTTCAAACTTTAGTAAATAAATTCAACGTAACAAAAATAATCAACACAGGAATTGCTGGAGCAACTGGAAAAGGTTTGGGAGTTTTTGATTTTGTAATTTCAACAGAAGTTGCTTATCACGACGTAGACGTTCAAATCTTTGGCTATAAAATCGGGCAGATTCCAGAACAAGAACAATTTTTTATTGCGGACAAAAACATGGTTCAATCGGCGCTGAACGTTGCCGAATCATCATCTTTTGCAAAAGAACACAAATTTGTAAAAGGAAGAATTGCTTCTGGAGACCAATTTATTGCAGACAAAGCGACAAAAGATAAAATCATTCAGAATTTTGAACCAATGTGTGTAGAAATGGAAGGAGCCGCAATTGCACACGCTTGTACTGTAAATCAAATTCCTTTTGTAATAATCAGATGTTTGTCTGACTGTGCAGATGATAGTGCAAATAACACATATTTATTCAACGAAGAAACTTGTGCAAAAATGTGCGCGAATTTTGTAGAAAATTTGATAAATCATTTATAACGGAGATTTATTTATGGAAAAAAAATACAACGTTGATAGTTTTAATTTGGATCATACAAAAGTAAAAGCGCCATTTGTTCGTTTGGCTGCAAAAAAAGTTGGTGAAAAAGGCGATATTGTAACAAAATTCGACATTCGTTTTATGCAACCAAATAAAGAATTTATGAGCACTGGTGGAATTCATACTTTGGAACACCTTATGGCTGAATATATCCGTGACGAAATGGAAGGTGTAATTGATTTATCACCAATGGGCTGTAGAACAGGTTTTTATTTTACAGTTTGGGGCGATAGAAACGAAGAAGAAATTGCAAATCATCTAATGAACGTTCTTAAAAAAGTTGCTGTTTGGGATAAACCAATTCCTGCAACTACAGAAGAAGAATGTGGAAATTACAAAGACCACAACTTAGAAGAAGCTAAACTTTATGCACAAAAGTGGGTTGAAGGAATCTCACAGAAAGGTTGGAGTGCATTCTAATTTTTTTTCATACTTTTGAGAGGTAAACGATAAGTGAACATTTTGCTTAAATTTAAGGAAACTGCTATTTCTGTTGTTCCAATTATGGCAATAGTAGTTTTGTTAGGTTTGACTGTAGCACCTATAGACAGTGTTATGCTTTGGCGTTTTATTATTGGCGGCATAATGCTTATTTTAGGGCTGACAATCTTTTTATTAGGCGTTGACTTAGGAATTCAACCAATGGGAGAACATTGTGGTGCTGAATTAACTAAAAAACGAAGTCTTCCTTTGCTTACAATTGTTGCTTTTATAATCGGATTTTTAGTTACTGCAGCAGAACCTGATATTCAAGTTTTTGGGGATCAAGTAAAAAATGTTTTTTCATCTGTAAACAAGACTGAGTTTGTTTTTGTAATTGCAGGTGGCGTTGGAATTTTCATCATGATTGGATTGCTTAGATCCGTTTTGAATTTTTCTATAAAGATTGTTTTACTTATTGCTTACGTTCTTTTGTTTGTTTTGGCTTTTTGTTCACCAACAGAATTTATTGGAGTAGCATTTGATTCAGGTGGAGCAACAACAGGACCAATGACAGTTCCTTTTATTCTAGCACTTGGTTTGGGAGTTTCTTCTGTACGTGCGGCAAGCGATAAAGAAGGTTTTGGACTTACAGGCGTTACTTCCATTGGACCAATTTGTGCTGTTTTAGTTTATTCCATTATTTTGCAAAAAACAGGCCGATTAGATTCTTTGGCAAATGCAACTGAAGCTACTGCAGAAAGTATTCATCACGCAGATGGAATTTTTGCGTTGTTTGCGGCAGATTTTCTACCAGTTTTAAAAGAAACTACGCTTTCTTTACTTCCTCTTGTAGGACTTTTTATTGTTTTTCAAATTACACTTTTAAAACTTACAGCAAGACAAGTTATTCGTATTTGTATCGGTTTTGTTTACAGTTTTATTGGTTTGGCAATTTTCTTACTTGGTGTAAACGGTGGATTTATGCAAGCTGGAGAAGCACTTGGTCAAATTCTTGGACAAAAAGCGTTCGAACTTGGCGGAAAATGGCTTGTTTTGTTAATTTGCACGGGACTTCTTATTGGAGCAATTGTTGTTTGTGCAGAACCTGCTGTTTGGGTTTTAACAGAACAAGTTGAATTTATTTCTGGTGGTTCAATCAAAAGAAAAATTTTGCTTTCATTCCTTGCGGTAGGAGCTGCCATTGCAATCGGACTTGCTTTGTGGAGAGCAATTGCTGGATTTAATCTGAAATACATTTTAGTTCCAGGTTACGCAATCGCTTTGTTATTGATGATTTTTTCTCCAGATTTATTTACAGGAATTGCGTTTGACTCTGGTGGAGTTGCATCTGGACCAATCACATCAACTTTTGTACTTTCGTTTACTTTAGGAGCGGCAAATTCAGGCGCTGGATGTTCAGATGTTTTTGGTGTAATTGCACTTGTTGCAATGATGCCTTTAATTTCGATTCAATTGTTAGGAATTATTTATAATATAAAATCACGCAAAGCTGCAAAAAAAGCAGAACAAGGTGGTGAATCATGAGTTACAAATTATTAATCAGTATAGTTCCCCATAACATGGGTGAATTAATCACAAACGCTACAAAAGAAGCTGGTGCAGGCGGCGGAACAATCTTGATGGGAAGAGGAACTGCCGCAAACAGCATTATTCAACTTTTGGGACTTGGCGATACTTCTAAAGATATTGCTTACGTTGTTGTAGATGATTCTATTTTAGAAAAAACATTGCTTTCTGTAAAAGAAGCAACTTCATCTAAAAAATCACACTTTGGTGTAATGTTCACTGTAAATGTAAGTGAATTTATTCGTAGCGGAAATCCAAATCAAGAAAAACCGGAAGGAGAAAATAATATGGCACAAAATGAATCATATAAATTAATCAACGTGATTGTAAATAAAGGTTACGCAGAAGACGCAATGGCAGCTGCAAGAAAAGCTGGAGCTGGTGGCGGAACAATTATCGGCGCAAGAGGAACAGCAAAAGAAGGTGACGCAAAATTCTTTGGTGCAGAAATTGTTCCAGAAAAAGATATGTTGTTGATTTTAGTTCCAAAAGAAAAATGTGATGATATTGTAAATGCAATTCAATCGTTACCTTGTTTTGCAAAAGCAGGAAGCGGAATTATTTTCTGTTCAAACGCACACGATTTTACACTTTTGGGAAAATCAGAAAAAGCTGAATAATGAGTAATTTAAATTTTATTCATTTAGAAAAAATTGATTCAACAAACACGTGCGCAAAAAATCTTTTGGATTCAAGCAAAAATACAATTGATGTAGACAGATGTGTAATTTGTGCAGAAGAACAAACTTGCGGTAGAGGAAGAATGAACAGAAGTTTTTATTCACCTGCCGCCTCTGGTTTGTACATGAGCGTAATTTATTGTCCAAAGGAATTTAAAACTGCGGCCGAATATACAGCAACGGCGGCAGTTTGTGTTTGCGATGTGATAAACGAACTTTTTGGAATAGAAACTTCTATCAAATGGGTGAACGATATTTATCTAAATTCCAAAAAAATCTGCGGAATTCTTGCCGAAGGTTACATAAATCCAAAAACACAAAAAATTGAAGCAATTATTGTAGGAATTGGAATTAATTTGTGTACTGAAGATTTTCCGCCAGAGATTTTAGAAAAAGCGGGTTCACTTCATCTTAAAAATGTAGATAAAGTGAATCTTGCAAAAAAATTGGCAACAAAATTATTTGAAAATTACGACAAAGATGAGTTTTTTCAAATAATTAAAGAATATAGAAAAAAATCGAACGTAATTGGAAAAAAAGTGAAAATTTCACCTGTAATTAATCAAGAACAAAAGGATTTTGAAGCGTTAGTTTTGGATATTACGGATGAAGCAAAATTGAAAGTTCAAACAGAAAAAAACGAGATTTTATGTTTGGAAAGTGGTGAAATTTCAACAAAAATCATTTAATCTGTAGCAAAGAAAGAATTGCTTCTACAGATTTTATGGCTTTTTCAATTGCATTATCGTCAGAAGGTAGCGCAAAAAGAGTTCCTACCCCACTTTCTGGATTTAGACGAACAGTTTCTTTTCTGTTTGCAATGTAAAAATCAATTTGTTGCAAAATTATGCTTGAAATGGACAACGAAAAATCATTTAGTTCGCGTTCATTTAAAATTTTGATTCTGTCACAATCCACAAAAGCAACAAGAATTTTGCGGATTTCCTGACTGAGTTTTTGATTCAAATTACGAACAATTTGAAGCGCTTTTAAGTTAAAAAATTGTTCTGTATATACAAACGAGTACATTTGAAAAAGTGGCTCGCTTTCAAAAAGATTAAAATATCGTGTGATTAATCTTTTGAACAAAGTTTGTGGTAAAAGTCGATTTGTTTTTATAGATTCGATTGTTTTATCAAATAAAAAGTTTACTAAAGCAATTTCTGCCGAACAAAAATCAAGTGTGGCTTCGTACATTGCGTCTCGGCTTTCAAAATGATTGTAAAGAGAAGCTTTTTTTATTTCTAAAACATCCGCAATATCTGTTAATGATGTAGCACCAGCACTTTTGTCAAAAGCAGAGAAAAGAAATGATTGAATAATTTTTTCTTGTGAAATATGCTTTTTACTCATAAACTTAAACTAATGGACATTAGTCTATTATAGAATTGCATTTTTTTCAATTGTGTTTTATACTAGACAAAATTTAAAAAAATGTCATTTAAAAAGAAAATAAATATTGGGAGATATATAATGGTATTTGAAGCAAATTACACAGTTCCAAAAATGATTCAAAAATCAGCAGAGGAATTTTCAGAAATTGTTGCGCAATACAGACGCACAAAATCTGGTGATTTTGAACCAATCACTTATCGTGAAATGTTCCAACTTGGACTTGATTTTGCAGCTGCACTTAAACAACTAGGTCTTGAACGTGGCCAACCAATTGGACTTATTTCTGACAACAGACCTGAATGGTTACAAGCAGATATTGGAATTATGTCGTTAGGAGCAATTGACGTTCCACGTGGTAACGATGCTACAATCATCGACTTGGAAAAAATCCTTTCGCTTACTGAATGTAAGATTTCAATTGCAGAAAATAATTCACAAGTAAACAAAATTCTTTCTTTAAAAGACAAACTTCCTTGCCTTAAAGAAATCATTTCTTTTGAAAAAGACACAAAAGACGACGTTATTGCATTGGCAAAAGAAAACGACGTTAAATTGTACTACTTTGAAGATTTAATCAAAGAAGGACAAAAATATAGAATTGAACATAAAGGTGAAGTTGAAGCTGAACTTGAAAAAGGAACTGGAGACGACCTTGCAACTATCATCTTTACTTCAGGAACAACTGGAACTCCAAAAGGTGTAATGCTTTCTCACACAAACTTTTTGACTCAGTTAGAAGAATTACCAGAAAGAATCTTTGTAAATCCTGGAGAAAAAGCATTAAGCGTATTACCAGTTTGGCACGTTTTTGAACGCGCTGTTGAATATGTAATTATAATTCAAGGTGCAACTATTTGTTATTCAAAACCAGTTGGTTCTATTTTGCTTGCAGACTTTAAGAAAATGAATCCTCACCTTCTCCCTGCTGTTCCACGTATTTTTGAAGCAGTATACGACGGAATTACAAAAAAAATGCGTAAAGCTGGTGGAATTGTAAATGCAATGTTCAATTTCTTTGTAAAAGTTGCAATTATTCATAAAAGAATGCAACGAAAAATGTTTAATAAAAACCCAGCATTTACAAGATATTACACAACCTTCTGGTGGATTTTATTCTTTATTCCTTGGATTTTAATGTTCCCACTTTATTGGCTAGGAAATTTATTAGTGTTCAGAAAAATTAAAGCAATGCTCGGAACAAATTTCCGTGGTGGAATTGCTGGTGGTGGAGCTTTCCCTCAAAGAATTGATGAATTCTTCTGGGCAATTGGCGTAAACATTGTAGAAGGTTACGGATTAACAGAAACAGCGCCTGTAGTTGCAGTTCGTCCATTAGCTTCACCAGTTTATAGAACAATCGGCTCGGCTCTTAGAGGAATGCAAGTTCGTATTGTTGATATGGACGGTTATGTTCTTGGAAGAGGACAACAAGGTGTACTTCAAATAAAAGGTCCAAACGTAATGCAAGGATATTACAAAAATCCTGAAGCAACTGCAAAAGTAATGACTGTAGATGGTTGGCTTGATACTGGTGACCTTGCTGTTTTCACAATTCACGATGAAATTCAAATTAAAGGACGTATCAAAGACACAATCGTTCTTCGTGGTGGCGAAAACTTGGAACCAGTTCCTATTGAAACAAAATTACAAGAATCTCGTTTTATCAGTAATGCAATTGTTGTTGGACAAGACCAGCGTTATCTTTCTGCATTAATTCTTGTTGATGAAGAAGAAATAAAAGGATTTGCCGCAGCAAACGGTTTGCAATATGATACATACGAATCTTTATTAAAATCAGAAGAAATTCTAAAATTGTATGAAAACGAAATCAACACTTTGGTAAACATTAAAAATGGATTTAAGATGTTTGAAAGAATTAACAAATTCGCACTCATCACAAAACCATTTGAAGTTGGTGTTGAACTTTCTGCAAAACAAGAAGTAATGCGTTTTAGAATTAACGAAATTTATAAAAAAGAAATCAGCGAAATGTTTGCAGATGCAGACTAAAATATTTTTTTGAGGATAATATGAATGTTCATTTGTTAGAAATGCCACTTGATTTTGGGGCAAGTCGTCATGGTTCAGACATGGGACCTTCTGCAATCAGATTGGCAGGAATTAGAGAAAAATTAGAATCTTTAGGACACAAAACTTTTGAACATTCATCAATCTTCCAACTTTTGCCTCAGGAATACGAAACAATCGGAAATCCTAAGGCAAAATATCTTACTCCAATCACACACGCTTGTACAAAATTGGCTCAAAACGTAGAAGAAATCGCTTCTAATGGTGATTTTCCACTTGTTTTGGGTGGCGACCATTCAATTGCACTTGGAACAATCGCAGGAATTTCTGCTGTTGCAAAAAAACAAAACAAACGCTTAGGAATTCTTTACGTTGATGCTCACGGTGATTTTAACACAACAGAAACAACGCCTACTGGAAATATTCACGGGGAATGTTTGGCTGCATCTTGTGGGTATGGGCTTCCTGAATTAACAAATCTTTACTACGAAGGTACAAAAGTTGATGCAAAAGATATTTGTTTTTTAGGAACACGAGATTTAGACAAAGGCGAACGCGAATTGATGAAAAAAGCAGGAGTTACTGTTTTTTCTATGACAGATGTTGAACGCTACGGATTTTCTTCGATTGTACAAAAAATCGTTCAATTCTTTACAGAACGCGTTGATATGATTCACGTTAGTTTTGATATGGACGTTTTAGACCCAATGTTTGCTCCAGGAACTGGAATTCAACTTCCAGCGGGGCTTTCTAACAGAGAAGCGTTATTCTTGATGGAAGAAATCGCAAACACAAATTTAGTACAATCCGCAGAAATTGTAGAAGTAAACCCTGTTTTAGATATAAGAAATCAAACTGCAATTCTGGCAGTTTCTCTTGCAAGCAGACTTCTTGGCGAAAAAATATATTAATTTTTTAATTTTACAATCATTCCGTCTAGTTCTGCATCGTATTTTTCGTAATAAACAAGTTTATTATTTATAATTCCTACTCTGATAATCATACTTTCTTGTGCACCAGGCATTTCTTGCATTCCGTTAAAAACAAAATTTCCGAGTGACCACACAATCAAACTTCCATTGTACATTTCTACAGGCTGCAAAACGTGAGGATGAGAACCAAAAACAACTTTTGCACCAGAATCACACAATTTTTTGTAGAATTTCTTTTGTTCAGCCGACGGTTTTGTTACATATTCTTGGCCACCATGAACATTCACAATTATAAAAGAATCGTTTTTGCTTTCCTGTTTTACTAAATTAACAAAATCATCGCCTTCCCATAAAATTCCCGCTCGTTTATCAGTCGCAGTTGCTGTAGTTTTTCCATTAAATCCAGAACGTTCCACAGGATATGCGCCACAAGATTGAATCGCAATTTTTTGTGATTTTACAGTTGAATAAAACCATTTTTCTGCGTCTTTTTTTGTTAATCCCGCTCCCGAAGTTTTTATATCATATTCTGTAAAAGCTTTTAGAGTATCTTTAAATCCATCTTCCCCATAATCGTAAGAATGATTATTTGTAAGCATAAAATAATCAAAGCCCGCAGCTTTTAAATAAGGCAATGCTTTTTTCTTAAATTTAAACGTGTAAGTTTTTGTTGCGTTATCCCACCGATTTGTCACAACGCCTTCTAAATTTCCGATTGTAATATCATTGTTTTTTAGAATCGGAAGCGTTGTTGTAAAAATTGAGTCCGGCTTTTTTTGCCAAATCATTGTATCTTCTACACCACGAGCAATCATAATATCACCTGCGGCTGCCACAAAAGCAATTTCCGGTGAAATATAATCTTCTTTACATTGTTCGCTGATTTTTTTGTACCAATTTTCTAATTCCTGATAAGCAAGCAAATCCTTTTTTTGGCGGATTTTTTTTTGTTTCAATTTGAGAATATTCAATTTACCAATTTTGTTTTCAAAAAAAGGATAATTTTCGTCATCGGCATAGATTTTCTTTCCATCTTTTTCAAAAGAAAGAGCAATCATATTTTGTGGAATTTTATCAATTTTATAAAAAGAAATTTTTCTTTCGTTTATTGCCTGTAAAAAGGTTGGCGGATTTTCTTGAAAATTTACGCACGGAAAAATTGCAGTTTGATTTATAATCCACGTTTTACAATCATCAGAATTTTGCAAAGTTTGTGTATTTTTTTGATTTGAAAATTCATTTAATAAATCACTTTGATGAATAAATGAACTTAAAAAACCGATTCGTAATTCATCTTTTTGTAAAGAAATTCCAGGTGATAATTCTATAAGGATTTTTTCGTTCTGAAAAATTGTTTTTTCTACACCAAATTTTGTTAATTCATTAAAAAACGATGGCTGAATTCTGACAACATATTTTGTTTGCTTACATCCAACAAAAAAAATCATAAGAACGATGAACAAAAACGATTTTAAATTTTTCACAAAAACCTCTGCAAATTTTGAATAGATTAATTATAAATATATTTTTTATTTTTGTATTGCCCTTTTCTATCCATTTTATTATTTTTAAACAATATAAATTGCATAATTTTTTTTGAGGTATAATTAAATGGCAAAGTATCAATTTCAAACAGAAGTTAATCAACTTTTAAAACTTATCATCCATTCACTTTATTCAAACAAAGATATTTTTCTAAGAGAAATCGTTTCTAACGGTTCTGACGCTCTTGATAAATTAAAATATCTTTCGGTTTCTGATGATAACTACAAAAACATCAAATTTGAACCAAGAATCGATATTACTTTTGATGAATCAAATTCAATTCTTGCAGTACAAGATTCCGGAATTGGTATGAACGAAGAAGATTTAACAACAAATCTTGGAACAATCGCTCGTTCAGGAACAAAAGCTTTCTTAGAAAAATTGAGTAGCGATGCTGCAAAAGATTCTGCATTAATCGGACAATTCGGTGTTGGTTTTTATTCAGCTTTTATGGCTGCAAAAAAAATTGATGTTTACACAAGAAAAGCAGCTAGCGACGGAAAAATCTGGCATTGGTCTAGCGATGGAACAAATGCTTACGAAATCGAAGAAGTTGCTTCTGATAGCGCTGTTGCAAAAAAATACGGATTTGATAACGCAGAACTTTCTGGTTCGGTAATTGAAATTCATTTGAACGATGAAAGCAAAGAATACGCTTCAAGATGGAAGATTGAAGAATTAATCAAACGTTACAGCGACCACATCGCATTCCCAATTTATCTTCATTATGAACAAAAAAAATATGACGATAAAGGAAACGTTACTGGTAGCGAAAATAAAGTTGACCAAGTAAACAGCGCAAGTGCTTTGTGGAAAAAATCAAAATCAGAATTAAAACCAGAAGATTACAACGAATTCTACAAAACAATTGGTCACGACGGACAAGAACCACTTCATTACGTTCACACACACGCAGAAGGAACTCAAGAATACACAACATTATTCTACGTTCCACAATCGGCACCTTACGATATGTACCAGGCTGATTACAAAAGCGGCTTAAAATTGTACGTAAAACGTGTATTTATCACAGATGATGACAGAGAACTTCTTCCTGCATATTTACGTTTTGTTCGAGGAATTATTGATTCTGAAGATTTACCTTTGAATGTTAGCCGTGAAATTTTACAACAAAACAGAATTTTGGAAACAATCAAAAAATCAAGCGTAAAAAAACTTCTTAGTGAATTCAAAAAAATGGGCGAAGCAGCAGACAAAGCTCGTAAATCAGAAAATCCAACTGATGATGAAAAGAAAGCAATTGAAAAATGGAACAAATTTGTTACAAATTTCAATCGTCCAATGAAAGAAGGACTTTACAGCGATTACGAAAATCGTGAAGAAATCTCTGAAATTGTAAGATTTAAATCTACAGATGCAAGCGGAATAGGCGATGATAATTGGACAAGTTTTGCAGACTATGTTCAAAGAATGAAGCCTGAACAAAAAGCAATTTTCTACATCTCTGGTAGCGACGAAAAAAATCTTCGTGAAAATCCACTTGTAAAAGCTTATACTGCAAAAGGTTTTGAAGTTCTTATTATGGCAGATGATATTGACGACATCGTTATGCCAGGATTTGGAAAATACAAAGACTTTGAATTAAAAGCTGTAAACCGTTCTGGTAGCGACGAAGATTTAGGAACAGATAAAGCAGAAGCTGAAAAGAAAGAAAAAGAATTCAAGCCAGTTGCAGAAAAAATCCAAAAAGCTCTTGGTGAAAAAGTAAAAGAAGTAAAAATTTCAAAAACACTTACAGCAGAAAATCCATCTTGTATTGTAGTTGATGAAAACGACCCTTCTTACCAAATGATTCAAATGATGAGAGCAATGGGACAATCTGGTCCAGAATTAAAACCAATTTTAGAAATCAATGCAGATCATCCAATTGTTGCAAGAATCAAAGATACTGACGATGAAGCATTAATTAAAGATGTCGCAGAAGTTCTTTTTAATCAAGCATTGCTTATTGCTGGTGTTGAAATAAAAGAACCAACAGAATTTGTAAAACATTTGAATAATCTACTAGCATAGTGGCGTAGGTTTCTGAACATTTTATACCGTTAATCAGTTTCACCTACGCCTCAAGTTTTGCGCAAGCAAAACTTGTACGTGCGTTGGTAAATAATCTGAACATTTTGTACCGTACATAAATTTTACCTGCGCCTCAAGTTTTAAATACATGGACAAGTTTTGTTTTAACAAAACTTGAAGCGCAAGAGAAAAAGATGTTCAATAAAAAATGCTCTTTTCTTGCGCTACAAAACTTGTACGTGCATTGGTAAAAATCTGAACTTTTTATACCGTTAATCAGTTTCACCTACGCCTCAAGTTTTAAATACATGGACAAGTTTTGTTTTAACAAAACTTGAAGCGCAAGTGAAAAAGATGTTCAATAAAAAATTCTCTTTTCTTGCGCTAAAAAACTTGTACGTGCGTTGGTTTTTACACTGTTTTGCCGTCCCATTCTTTTGAATGGGACTTTTCGTATTTGATGGCTTTATCAAAATCTACTTGCGGGTCGCAATATTTTTCTATATTTTGCGCAGTTTGATGAAGCCTTTTTATACAATCAGATTTATCTTTATAACCAAGTTTAGATTTTTCTATACTGTCGCGCAAAACTCTAATTGATTCATCGTATATTTTTAGAGGAACTGGGAACGGATGGCCGTCTTTTCCACCATGAGCAAACGAAAATCTTGCAGGGTCTTTAAATCTAGATGGAGTTCCGTAAATCACTTCGCTGACTAATGTTAATGATTGTAAAGTTCTAGGTCCCAATCCTTTTGTCAAAAGCAATTTTTCAAAAGTATCGTTTTGATTTTCGTACGCTGTGGCAAGAACTGCACCAAGTCGTTTTAAATCTACATCTTCTGCCCTAACTTCATGATGAGATGGCATGATTATACTTCGATTGGGAGAATCGTAAATGATTTTATTTTGATAATTTGGAGTAGCGGGCAAATCTTCTTCTGCAAAAAGTTCCCCTTGCACAACTTGATTTTGTTTTATTGGAGTTACACTTCCACCTTGCATAAGAATCATTTGCGACGGTTCTTTTGAAATTGAAATAATTTCATCTATCACTTTTTGAGGAGATTCGCGGGAAATTTCCAAAATAGACTTTCTGGTTGAATCGGCTTTTTCATCTGTAAGATTTAATATTTTTCCGCGATTTTCACCCACAACTCCTGTGTGCGGATTTTCTATAAATGAAGGCAACGACGCAGAACACCAATGATAACGACGAGCGGTTTGCGAAGAAGCATTCATTCCTTGCTGAACTACGGCCCAATTTCCTGTTTTTGTTACAATAAAATTATGTTGGTAAAGTTGAAATCCATCTTGAATTGCATTGTTATCAACTTTTGCACACAATTTGGAATTATTCACAAGTTCAATGCCATTCAATCCTTCTTTCATTGCAATATTTGTCAATTCATCAGGAGTTAAACGAGAATATTTTCCGCGCCCTCCACAAACGTAAATTCCTAATTCTTTGGCGCGGGCATTCAATCCTCGTTTTAAAGCATACATCACACTCGTAGTTATTCCAGACGAATGCCAATCCATCCCCATAACTGCACCAAGTGATTGAAACCACAAAGGGTCGCTCAATCTTACAAGAACTTCATCTACGCCAAAATTTTCTACAAGAGATTCTACTATCAATGTTCCCAAAACCATCATTCTATCGGCTAACCATCTAGGAACAGTTCCTGTGTGAAGAGGCAAATCTGCATGTCCAGAATTTTTAATCATAAAGATATTTTACTACAAGTTGAAAAAAAATGCACTTTTGATATATAATAAAAAAATTAAATATAATTAAAATTATAAAAAGGAATCTACTATGCCAATCACACAGTACCTAGAAAGAAACGCAAAAGAATGGGGCAGCGACATTGCTCTTGTTGAGTTAAACCCAGAAGTTCGTGAAACAATGAGAATTACTTGGAAAGATTACGACTTAACTCAACCTGAACCAAATCTTCCTTATCGTAGAGAAATTTCTTGGCATGTTTTTAATGAAAAAGCAAATAGATGTGCTCACTATTTAAAAGAAAGAGGCGTTCGTAAAGGTGATAAAGTTGGAATCCTTTTAATGAACTGTTTGGAATGGCTTCCAATCTATTTTGGAATTTTAAAAATTGGTGCGTTGGCTGTTCCTCTAAATTTCCGTTACGCAAGTGATGAAATTGACTACTGTTTGAATTTGGCTGATATTTCGGTTTTATTTTTTGGACCAGAATTCATCGGGCGTTTGGAAGCAATCACAGACAAAATTCTTGCTCACCGTTTGTTAATCTACGTTGGCGAAGGAAACGCTCCAACTTTCAGCGAAAATTATTTTATGTCTGTAATGAATTATTCTAGCGAAAATCCAAACGTTCAAATCAGCGATGAAGATTATGGAGCTATTTATTTTTCAAGCGGAACAACTGGTTTTCCAAAAGCGATTTTACACAAACATAAAGCGTTAATGCATTCTGCTGCGGTTGAACAAAATCACCACGGACAAACAAAAGATGATACATTCCTTTGTATTCCGCCACTTTATCACACTGGAGCAAAAATGCACTGGTTTGGCTCATTGATTAGCGGAAGTAAAGCAGTTCTTTTAAGAGGAACAAAACCTGAAGTGATTTTAAAAGCTGCAAGTGACGAACATTGTACAATCGTTTGGTTATTGGTACCTTGGGCTCAAGATATTTTGGACACATTGGACAGAGGCGAATTAAGAAAAGATGATTATAAATTAGACCAATGGCGTTTAATGCATATTGGTGCGCAACCTGTTCCAAGAAAATTGATTGAAGATTGGAAAAAATATTTCCCAACTCACGATTACGACACAAACTATGGTCTTAGCGAAAGTATTGGGCCAGGATGTGTTCACTTGGGCGTAGAAAATACAGAAAAAATCGGTGCTATCGGAGTTCCTGGTTTTGGCTGGAAAATTCGTATTGTGGACGAAAACCGCAAAGATGTTCCTCAAGGTGAAGTTGGAGAACTTGCAGTTTACGGTCCTGGTGTAATGGTTTGTTACTACAAAAATCCAGACGCAACAAAAGAAGTTTTGGACGAAGAAGGATGGCTTTACACTGGAGATATGGCAATGCAGGACAAAGAAGGATTTATTTATCTTGTAGACCGTAAAAAAGACGTTATCATCACTGGTGGAGAAAATATTTATCCTGTACAAATTGAAGATTTCTTACACAGAATGGAAGCTATAAAGGATGTTGCTGTTATTGGTTTAGCAGATAAACGTCTTGGAGAAATTTCTGCTGCAATCATTGAATTAAAAGAAGGATATTCTTGTACTGAAGAAGATGTAAATAATTTCTGTTTGGAATTACCAAAATACAAACGTCCAAGAAAAATTATTTTTGCACAAGTTCCTCGTAATCCAACTGGAAAAATTGAAAAACCAAAATTACGTGAACTTTATCGTACAGAAGACCCATTCGCATCGATGGTGCAATAAACAAATTTTATGTCAGCTGTTCAAAAGAATATCTTGTTAGATTAAAGAATTGCTGACAAACAACGTCACTGACCATTTTGTCAGTGGCGGCTTTTCTAAATTCCTCTTTTACTTGCTCTAAAATTTTCTCAATTTCTTTATGAGTAAGAGGAAGTTTTTCACCAACAATACTACTTTCAAATTCCTTGCTTCTAAAAGTAAATGGACCTGCAAACGCCAATCTAATATTTGTAATTGTGTTTTTTTCTGTACTTGCAATAAATGCAAAAGAAGCCGATTGGTCAGTTATAGTGTGTTCCGGCCCGATTCTTCTAAAAATTGATAAATCTTCATCTACAATTGGAACTTTTATATTTGAAAGAATATAACCTTGAGGCACACCTTTAAAATTTAAAATACTTTCAGGTATTGTTTCAGTTTGATTTTTAAATTCCAACTTTGCGTCGAGCGCCATCAACGAAGCAAAAGAAGTAAGTTTTTGTCCCGGTGAACAAATATTCCCGCCAATTGTTGCTATATTTCTTACAATTGGATTTGCAATACAATCTAACGCATCATACAAAACTTGCGGAATGTGATTTTTTCCCATTGCAAGAATATCAGACAAAGTTGCGCCCGGTCCAATATCGATATAACGTTCATGTTTTACAATTTGGCACAAATCACTAATTCCATGAACAGAAATTGCTTTTTCAGGTTGGGTTTCTACTTTAGTTAATCCGCCCACAACTTCCAAGCCTTTGTTTGTTTTTAATTGATAAAGTAATTCCGCTGTATTTTTTGCATAATAAACAATTTTACTCATAACTTACCTTTTTCTTGTACTGCGAACCATTCGTGTGCGTGATGTTTTTGCTTCTCTTAACGAAATTGCATAAACAATTCCATTAACTAATGTTTCCAAATCTGTGCAGCAAGGCGCAAGATGACGAACTTGCTCTGTAATTTCTGCGCGAGTAAAATTTTTGTTTTGCTTAAAAATTTGATAAGCCGAAAAAATTTTTCCTGAATTACAATATCCACACATTTTTATTCCCGCTTTTTCAAATCCTTGCATTATCAAAGAATATTCATTTGTTTTGCTAAATGATTCTAACGTAACAATTTTTTCATCTCGAACAATTCCAACAGGAACTTTACACGACGGAATCGGTTTATCTTCCAAAAGAATTGTACAAGAACCACAACTTCCTTCGTTACAGCCGCATTTTACAGATGAACAACCTTTTTTTTGCAAAACTGACATCAAAGGTTCATCTGCTTGAGCTTCTAAAATAATTTTATTTCCGTTGAGAATTACAGGTATATTCATTCTGATTCTCCATCTTTTATTTTTTCTTCACTTTGAACTTCAATTTCTTCATTTGATTTTTGTGTCAAATTATAAAGTTGTTTTTCTGTACAAGGCAATTTTGTAAGCTGTGTAGAAAGTGCAAGCGAAAGTGCCGAAGAAAACGCAGCCGGTAATGTATTATGAACTAATTCACCGATTTGTCCGCTTTTGTTTTTAGAACTTATAAATTCAATTGTACAACTGTCGCAAGAAACATTTTTTCCTTCCACAAGCATTGCAAGTTCCTGCTGAATCTCCAATTTTACAGTTTTTAACGCGGCATCTTTATCCAAAAGTTCACCACAATCTATTGTCATCCAAATTCCTTTAATTTTTTCTGTGTAAGTATAAGGGTCCAATTCAACTTCTACAGCCATTGTTGCAAAGGAATTTGAAATAAATGGTTCACCTTCAAAAGCTTCTTTATCCCACGTTTTTTTTGCTCTTGGAGAAAGACTTTTTTTGGAAGATAAAGGCAACGGATGATAAAAACGTTTTTTTTGAATATCCAAACAGCATTTTCTTACAAGTCCGTTCATAATTCCAATTGTACTAAACGAATCTTCTGGTGAATTCGGAATTTCTTCCAACTCAAAATCAGAATTAATTTCCACATTTTTTATATCGACTTGCAAAACTTCGGCAACTGTTTTTTTCCAAATTTCTTGAACAACGCTAGAAGGATTTATTGCATGAATTTCAACTTTATCATCTGCAAAAAGTGTTACTTCAATTTTTGGTGATGAAGAAAACAAACTTTCGCCATTATAACCAATTACATTGTAAGCAGTTGCAAGCCCAACGCCCCGTAAAGGCAAAGCAAAGAAGTGATTTTCATCTTTTTTTTGAGTTCCAACAGAATCCATCTTAAAAGACGCATATTTTCTATTAAAATCACTAATTTTCAACGTATTATTCAAAGTTGGCACAATGCTTTCTGAATGAAACAAAAATGGAAAAGCATTGTTCTTAGGATTTAGGTTTTTTAAACGAATTTCATCTGGAAATAATTTAGTTTTTTCCGCCAATTCTTCCATCTGATTTTCTATTGCAAAAAACGCTTGTGAAGCAACTGATTTTATAGAAATTGATGTCGGCGGATTTGTAGAAGTATGAGCGCTCGCTTCTATAAACATATTTGTTGGTCTGTAATAATTTGCAACCGCAATTGTAAGTCTATCTGCAATTTCTTGCGCAAAAGGATTAAAAGTTCCAACATCAAAATTTATATACGCTTTTAAGGCTTTAATTTTCCCGCTTTTTTCTGTAGCAATTTTATATTCAATTTCAGTTTTTACGCCCGGTCTCATATACAAATCTTGCTCTTCTTGCGTAATAACTAACTTAATTGGCTTTTTTAATTTAAACGCAGCAACTGCCACTTGTGTTGCCAATTGAGTTGTGCGCCATAAACCTTTGGAAAAAACTCCAGACGTATTTGTCTTATGAACAAAAATATTTTGTTTTGGAATATTCAATGCTTCAGAAATTGTTTCCAATAAATGAACAACCCATCTTGTTGGAGTATAAACATGAAGTTTTTCGCCTTCCATATAACAAAAAGCTCCGTTTGTTTCTTTCCAAATAGGAGGAACTAAATCCAAAACCCATTTATTTTGAGAAACAATCACTTCGTCTGTAAAAAGCGTTTCATCTGCTTCTGCTTCCTCTGAATATTTATATAAACCAGATTTTACTTCGCGAGTTGCAACTATTTTTTCTTCCTGCTGTTCAATTTGTTTTTTATCCAAAACGTTATCTAGCGATGGCATTTGATTAATTTGCATCAACACATCAGAAAAATCTGAATTTTCATTATTTTCCGATAATTGCACAACGGGTCGTTTTGTTTTAATTGCTTTTTTGAACGCACCTTCCAAAGATTCAATATCAAAAGTGATAGAAACTTCATCTAAAAGCGACAAAACAATTCTTTCATCAGGTCCAACAATCAAACCTAGCGGCTCACCTCTAAAACTAACGCTGTCATAACCAAAAATTTTAGAAACCTGCTTGTTTGTTTCCATTTTTTTGCTACCAGGAATATCATCTGCTGTAATTAAAAAATATCCTTCAGGAAGATTTGGAACTGCAATTTTTTTTACATTTCCACTTGCAGCAGGACTTCTGATAATTGCGGCAAATAAAGTTCCGTTTTTAAAATAATCGCTATAAAAATCTTTTGCTGCAAGAGAACGTTTATTTGATAATTCAACAGTTTTTTTTCTAGGCATGATTTTGCATTCCTATTTCTTTTACAATTTGTATAACATATTCAATTTGTTCATCAGTCATATCCGGGAACAACGGAATTGAAATTGTCTGACTATATTGAGTTTGCGCATTTGGAAAATTCTTTGCAGTAAAATTTGGGTATAATTCATTCCAATAAGTAAAATTAAAAAGTGGAATAAAGTGAACAGAAATCCCGATTTCTTTTTCCTGCATTTTTTTTGCAAATTCTTCACGCGTGATTTTCAATTTTTCTGGAACAATTCGCATCAAATACAAATGCCAAGAATTTCCTTGTGTATCTGGCGGAAGTTGAATAAAATCCAATTTAGAAAATTCCGCATTATATTTTTGTGCAAGTTTTTTTCTTTGTTCGTAGAATAATTCTGCACGCTCCACTTGTACACAACCTAAGCCCGCCAAAACATCAGGAAGATTAAATTTATATCCCGGAGCAATTATATCATATTCCCAGCTTGCACGTGGCGACGTATATCTATCCCAGGTTGTTCTATCCATTCCATGCAAGCGCATAACAGTCATTCTTTTTGCAAGTTCAGCGTCTCGTGTACAAACCATTCCACCTTCTGCTGTTGTAATTGTTTTTGTTACGTAGAATGAAAAAACCCCTATATCACCAATTGCGCCCGCGTATCCTAACGATGTTGGCGACGGAAATGAATGAGCGGCATCTTCAATAACGTAAATTTTATTTTGCGGAGTACTGTATTTTTGAGCCAACGCACAAATTTCTTTCATATCGCAAACGTTTCCTGCAATATGAACAGGAACAATCGCTTTTACTTTATGTTCAGTGTCATTTTTTAAAATTTCTTCAATTTTTTCAGGATCGATGTTATAAGAATCTTTTTGAATATCAGCAAAATAAACATCAGCATTCAAATGTCTTGCACAAGCGGCTGTAGAAACAAAAGTATAAGGAGTTGTAATTACCGCAGTTCCTTGTTTTACGCCAACTGCTTCCATGGCAAGAATCATTCCGCTTGTGTTAGAATTAACGGCCAAACTGATTATTTCATTATTGCTTAGATGATTTTCTTCTCTATTTTTAAAAACTAAATCTTTATTAGATTTTTCGGTCAAAGCCTGACTGAACTTTTTTTCAAATTCAAGGGCATATTTTCCAGTTGTAAGCCAACCAGAACGCAAAATTTCTAAAACAATTTCTTCTTCTTGCTGAGTAATTGATGCTTTATGAAAAGGAACTTTCATTATTTTCTCCAACATTCCTATTTTATAAAATATCGGTACGAAGTTGTTCTTCCGTCTTTAAACTTTCGTAAAATTCTTTCAAAGTTGGAACATCGTCGCACAAAAGTTTTAATAATTCTTCTTTGTTTCTAAATAATTCTGGTGCAGAATCATCGTAAAAACAAATTGGTTTTAATTTTTCTATTAATGAATTTAATCTTTTTGATTCATAAGGTAAATTTTTTAATTGTAAAATCTTTGCGTATTCTGTTGCTGTGGGATTTTCTTCTTCCAACCACAAAGGTTCATAAAGGCGCTCCCCTTTTCTAGCCCCCACAATTTTTATATCAATGTCTTTGTAAGGCTCAAGCCCGCTAAATTTGATAATTTGTTTTGCAAGGTCTAGAATTTTCAAAGGTTCGCCCATATCAAGCAAATAGCAAGCTCCATTTTCTCCAACTCCACCAGATTGCAACACTAACGAACACGCTTCTGGAATTGTCATAAAAAATCGTTCCATATTTTCGTCCGTTACAGTAAGAGGTCCTCCATTTTTGATTTGGCCCATAAACAAAGGCAAAATTGAGCCACGAGAACCAAGAACGTTTCCAAACCGAACAAACATTATCGCCTGATTTTTGCTTGCGTGTTTACTTGCTTCCAAAACCATTTTTTCACAAAGCATTTTAGAAACTCCGTAAACAGAACAAGGACTTACCGCTTTATCTGTAGAAATCAAAACGAATTTTTCTACATTATATTTTAGCGCTGCGTTCAAAAGATTTTGAGTTCCAAAAACGTTATTTTGCACCGCAGCAACTTGATTTTCTTCCATCATGGGAACGTGTTTATAAGCCGCGCAATGAAAAATCACATTACATTTTGTTTTTTGAATAATATAATCCACGTATTCTTTATCTTTCATGTCGCCAATAATTGGAACGACAGTCGCTTTTTCACCAACACCTTCGGCTTGCAAAACTTTCAACTCTCTAAAAATCTGGCAAATTGAATTTTCACCGTGCCCAAATAAGTAAAGTCGCTCTGCCCCACCAGAAAGCAATTGTCTTGCAAGTTCCGAACCAATTGAACCACCAGCACCCGTAATAAAAACACGTTTTCCACGCAAATAAGAAAGGCTTTCTTTTAAAGAAATTGTGATTGGCGTTCTTCCCAAAATATCAAGAGGATCAATTTCGCGCGCTTGAATAAAATGCGCAGTTCCATTTACAATCTGGCTGATTCCTGGAAGAATTTTTATGTGAGAAAATCTATTCTTTTTTAGGATTTCGTATATTTCGCGAATACGTTCTGTTGGTGCAGAAGGAATTGCTATAATCGCTTCGTCTGTATCAGAGTTTCCCAAAACTGACGCAACGTTATCAATTGGTCCTAAAACTGGAATTCCATCAATTATAGTACCAATAAGATTTTTATCGTCATCAATAAAAGCGTTTACTTTACCAAAGATTTTTTTACGTTTAATATCATCAGCAATTGTTTGCCCGGCAAATCCAGCACCAATTATATAAATACGTTTTGTCATTTTTCCCACCATGTAAGGTAAATTATACAACAAAACTACTGAATTTTAAACATCTTGTTTTGAGGAAAATTCTATTGAATCCGCCAATGATTATTTTCTTGAACAAATCTTTTTGCATTTACTTCCAAAAGTCGTCCATCTTCACCAGACATTTTTACCATATTTGTGATTGGATTTACTTCTGTAATTCTAAAATTTGTTCCATCGTAATAAATTTTTATTCCTTCAGAAGGAAGATTTTTTCTAGCTTCGTTGTACCAGTCAAATTCGTAAGACAAACAACACAAAAGTCGTCCACATTGCCCCGAAATTTTCATAGAATTCAAAGAAAGATTTTGGTCTTTTGCCATACGAATAGAAACTGGGCGCAATTTATCAGAAACTTTATTACAGCAGAATGGACGACCACAAACTCCAAGCCCGCCAGTAATTCTAGCTTCGTCTCGCACACCGATTTGTCTAAGTTCAATTCGCATTTTAAAAATCGAAACCAAATCTTTTACCAACTCTCTAAAATCTACACGATTATCTGAACTAAAAAAGAACAATGCTTTTGGTTCATCAAACAAAAAGTGAGTTTCTATGAGTTTCATGTCTAATTTATGAAGAGCAACTTTTTCTTTAAAAATTGGAAACGCATCTGCTTCTTTCTTTTTTAATTCTTCACGTTTCTTTAAATCTTCTTCAGTTGCTTTTCTGTCAATTTTTACAATATCAGATTGTTTTATTCCTATTGGTTTTTTAACTTCGCCCAAAACAAGCGCCATATCTTTTCCGTAACGAGTCGGAGTAATTACATAATCACCTGCTTTTACACTCAATTTTTCTGGCAAATTCGCATATAAAGTTTCGCTCGAATATTCTAATTTAATTTGATAAAGCGGATAGTCAAAAACTATATTTTCTGTTTCAACAACTCCAATGTCATTATCTTCCAAAGAAGAAAGATTTTCTGCCTGATTATATATATCGCTTTCAAAAATATCACTCATATTTCACCACTTCCTAAATTATATCGATTAAGAACTCAAAAAGTCTACAATCAATCCTTTTATTTCCTCTACTTGTCCTAGAATTTTCAAATTATCTTTTTGATTATTCAACGTCTCTCTAACAAAATTATCCAATTTTTCATTAATCACTTGTATTTGAATTCGTGGTTCCCTAGGTTTTGGCTGCGTATTATACGAAGAAAACACACCTATTGGAGACACAAGGCCACGTCGATTTTTTTTTGTAACTTCAAAATTGTTTTTTACAACAAAACTTACAAATTGTTTTACAGATTTTTTAAATTTTTCTATATTTTCATCGTTTAATTCAAAAGCCAAATCTTCGCCTGCAATATCCACTCTATCTTTTAAAAAAATAGCTGCTTCTTCAATAGACATTGTTGAAATTTCAGGAGGAAAACCAATCGCAGAAAAAGTTTCTTTTTGAGATTCTTGTTTTTCAATAAATTGTGAAAATTTTACCTTGGTTGAAGAAACTTTTTCTTTTTTTTCATTTTTTGCCGCTTCACTTGCAGCATTTTGAACGCCCGCAAAATAAGATGCTGAATTTAGAGGATTTATATCACTCATGAAAGCGCAACCTTTTCTTTTATTGCCTTTGATTCAAGGTAATTATTTTTTTCTGATTGATATACTTCATCATTTTTAATAGAAATACAATGACCATGAAAAATCGCTCTGTCTTCAATTTGAACTCTGTGCGATAAAATATCACCAAGTACAACAGAAGAAGAAAGCAACTTAACACTTTCATCCGCATGAATATTTCCTAAAATGATTCCACCAATAATTACAGATTTTGCTTCAATATTTCCTCTGATTTTTGCATTATCACCAATGATAACGTTTCCATCAGTTTTTAAATTTCCGTTTATATTTCCATCAACGCGAACAAAACCATTTATTTGAATATCACCTGAAACAGAAGAGCCATTACCGATTATTGTATTAATTGAAATATCATCTATTCTTAAAGCCATTTTCTAATTAGCCAACTTTATATTTATATATTTTGCAGGGTCTACAACGTCAGAACCAATTCTTACTTCATAATGAAGATGAGGACCTGTTGAAATACCTGTATTTCCTACAGTTCCGATTATATCACCTTGTTCAACTAATTGTCCTTTTTTTACACGGAATGAATTTAAGTGAGCATAACGTGTATAAATTCCGTGATTATGCTTAATAACAACCATGTTTCCAAAACTATAATCAACAGCAACAGTAACAACTTGTCCATCCGCAGTCGCCATTACAGGGTCACCAGAACGCCAAGTAGAAAAGTCAATTCCTTTGTGGATATACCATTGTTTTCTAAGCGGGTGAATATTTGGTCCAAATGCCATTGAAACGTGAAGATTTGGGCTTTTGATTGGACAAATGCTTGGAATTTCAGAGAAAAGATTCTGCTGAATCTTCAACAACTTTCCAATTTGTTCAATTGGTTCTACAGCGCCTTCCAAATAAGAAGTAAGTTCTTTTATATCAGCAATTTCTCTTGAAGAACCTGTCGCAATTTCTTTTGTACCAAACAATGCAGACAAGTCGCTATTTGAAGAAGCCAATGAGGATTTATTTTCTGTTTGTTGAATTCCTAACAAAGAAAGTGATTGTGAAAGTGATGATTGAAAACGTTTTGCAGCTTGAAAAAGATTTGCATTTTCATCACGAAGTTTATCCAAACTTGCTGTTGTTTGTCTGTTTTGTTCCATTAAACTTGAAATTTCTGCATTAGCTGTTATTGAACGTCTATTAAAATAAAAGAAGGATGAAATTACACCAACTGTAATAAACACGCCCAAAATCAATGCAAAAACATTCGTCTGAAAGTTAATAACTTTATTTTGCGAATGAGGAACAATCATTATAGTAAGTTTTCTATCAAAAATACGGAATAACTTTACAAAAAGTCCACCTACAGATTTAAAGAAAGAACTAAAACTTTTTGTAACATTAGATGCGAAACGTTTTTCGAATTTTTTAACTGTTTTTTGTGTCTTTGGCAATATCTTCCCCACCAACAAAAACTCATGAAAAGTATTTTTAGTATATCATAGCAAGTTCTTATATGTCAAATAAGTTGACGACAAAAGAATCCTGTGTTATCTTTATCGGTAGATTGAAGTTGTTTAATTAACGCACTTTCTTTAAGAAATCGTTAATTTTTTTCACATTTCGAGGTTTCCGCCTCTACATCATTTTTAGGAAGAAAAGCCATGAAGTTATTCGATACTCATGCTCACATCGGGCTTATATACGATGACCCTATAGAACAATTACGCGTGATTCAGCAAGCAAAATTAGCTGGTGTTGCAAGAATTATGAGCATCAACAATAGTTTGATGGATTTTGAAAAAGTATATAATAATCTCAAAGCAATGCCAGGAATCTACCACGCAGTTGGAGTTGCTCCTTCTGAAGTAACAAATCCTGGTGCGGATTGGATTAACACAATAGAAAAAGCACTTGAATTACCAAGAGTTGTTGCTGTAGGTGAAACTGGTCTTGATTATTACAAAGAATTTGGTAATAAACGTTCACAAATCGAACTTTTTATTACTCAGCTAGAAATTGCACAAAAACACGGACTTCCTGTTATTATTCACAATCGTGAGGCAGGAAGAGATTTGTACGATATTTTGTCAGAAAGATTACCAGACGCTGGTGCAATTCTTCACTGTTATTCAGAAGATGCAGAATTTGCAAAAAAATGTCTTGATAAAAATATTTGGTTCAGTTTTGCCGGAAATTTAACTTACAGAAATGCAAGAAATCTTCACGAAACTGTAATGAACATTCCTGTAGAAAGAATCTTAATTGAAACAGAAAGTCCATTTATGATTCCTGCTGAATACAGAGATAAAAAACGCACAATGCCTGCATATTTGCCTTCTACAGCAAAATTCCTTGCAGAAATGCTTGATATGGACGTTGAAGCTTTAAGCGAACAACTTTGGAAAAACAGTTGTAAAGCATTCAATCTTCCAGAATGAGTTTGTACAAAACTGTAAAAATTGGAAATCTGGAATTACCAGGAAATCTCTTTTTGGCGCCTGTTGCTGGTTACAGTGACAAGGCGTTTAGGTCTGTTTGTGTAGAAAACGGAGCGTGTTTTACATACACAGAAATGGTAAGCGCAGAAGCTCTAATTCGTGACAATTGGAAAACAGAAGGATTAATGGCTCGTGCTTACAACGAAAAAGCGTATTCTGTTCAAATTTTTGGTGGAACAGAAGATGTTATGCAACAAGCTGCAAAAATCGTCCTAGAAAAAACTCATTGCGAATGTATCGATATAAATTGTGGCTGTCCAGTTCCTAAAGTTACAAAAACTGGCGCTGGTTCTGCATTAACAAGAGATCCTGAACGTTTATACAAAATTGCAAAAGCTGTGATTGACGTTTGTCAGGATGTTCCTGTTTCTGTAAAAATCCGTTCTGGCTGGGACAAAAACACAATGACTTGGAAAGAAGCCGCGCAAGCAGCCTTAGACGCCGGTGTAAAAGCAATCACAATTCATCCTCGCACAAAAGCACAAGCTTACGAAGGTCGTTCCGACTGGAATCTAATGAAGGAACTTGTAGAATTTATTGATAAAAGAATTCCTGTTTTTGGTTCTGGTGATTTATTTAGCCCCGAAGATGCAAAACGAATGATGGAACAAACTGGAGTTGATGCCGTAATGTTTGCACGTGGCGCAATGGGAAATCCATTCATTTTTAGAGATGCGACTTCTTTGTTCAAAAACGGAAGCTACGAGCCAGTTCCTGCCGAAGTAAGAATTAAAACAGGCTTTGAAGAATTGGAACGTTTGGTAAAAGATACAAATGAACAACACGCTTGTTTAGAAATGCGCAAAAGATTCCACGCTTATTCCAAAGGAATTCCTGGTGGTGCAGCTCTAAGAAGTAGAATTGTTCAGGCAAGCACAGTGGCAGATTATCACGATATTTTTGACGACTTTTTGAATCATTAATTGAATTTTGTACTTTTTTTTATTAAAATGTACTGATATAAAAAGATTGGAAAAAAAATGAGTATTATTCAAACAATATCTGATTTCTTAGAATCCATTTTCAGACATTCATCACCAGAAGTTCAAAAAAAGATACAGATGAAGAAATTAGATGCAGAATTAAAATCGTATTATCCAAATATTTATAAAGACGGTTTTCTCTTACCAAACTTTGGCGAAGCAATTTTTTCGCTATATAAATATACTCATGTTTTGGACGAATTATTTTTATCTACAGTCAGTTCTTTAGATGTTCAACGCCAACACAGATTTGAAGCGCAATTGATTTTGACAGGATATTCAGTTTCTGAACAAGAAATCATTTCGTCACTTTCGTACGAACGCCGAAAAGAAACTATTGCAGCCGAAACAAGAAATGTAGACAGACTTTATTCTTCACAAAGAAGAGAATTAGAAGGCCTTTTAAAAGAATTAAATAACGAAAATTTCAAAAAAATTGACAAAGACATTTTGATGTTAAGACAGTTTGTAGATTTTTGTCATTACAACTTTGTTCCTTTTTTACAAACCTTTGACAAAAATTTTCAAGCAGGAAATCTATCTTACACTCCAACTTATACTGAAGTCCCTGTCGCTAAAACTGTAAATCTATTAGAAGATTTATATTTCCAAATGTCAAATTTACATATTACAACTTCTCTTGCAAATATGATTTTGGCAATTGCAGCTTTACGTAAAAATGACGAGCTTTCTGACAAAGAACGACAAACTTATTTAGATTGTCTTAAAAAAATAAATTATATTTTTCAAAAAATATTAGTAGATGGCCGCGTAAAAAATTTAATTAAGTACGCTAAAAAAGATATAACTTACGAACCATCAGTTACTTCAATTACAGGTTCACCTCGTCAAGAATTTGCAAATATGATGCAATCCAAATTTGATACAGAAGAACAACGAATCAGACAAGAAATAAAAGACAATGAAATTTCGATAGAAGTAAAAGAATTGTTCAAACCGGAAGAATTAAAAAATGTTGCTACATACAACGCTGAAATAAATACATATTTACAAAATAATACAACATTGTCTTTTAAATGGATTTTGCCGTTAAAAATTCTAAAATCATTTTTACATAAATTCCTAACTGAAAACACAAAAAGTCTTCTTAATGACATCGTTATTGAAGGATTTTTTAACAATCCAACTTACAAAACAGATTTTTCATCTATTGTTTACAATGCAATAGAATCAGAATCCCTTATTGATGAATTTGAAAAATCATTTGAATTAAATCAAAAAAATAGTATTTCTGTTTTAAAAAGCTATCTTCAAGATAGCCACAAAGATAAAGATTTTTACAAAAAATCAGAAAATATGGTTGCATACATAAATAATGAAGCTCACAACATTTTGCAAACTTCTACTACAGCGTTATTCTCTTTGTATAAAGAACTTGGAGCTCTTCTTGCTGATGCTAAAAAGACAAGCGGAGAAATCATTTCTAATCTAAAAGTTCTAATGATGTCGTCAAGAAACAAAGAAAACACACGTTTTTTAGAAGAAAATTACCCATATTGGAAAATCTTTTTTGAAATTATGAAAAACTATGTTATAATAAATGGTGAGATAAAATAAATGGAAACAGACGATATTTTCGCTGCAGTTGCAAAAATTCAATCAAAATCTCGTAAATCTGAAAAAGATAAGTTTATCGAAGAAACAGTTAAGTATGAAAAAAAGGTTTACGATTTGGAACAATTGGTTGAAATCGGTTTAGCATTCTCTTCTACCTTAAATTTTGACAATCTTATTGAATCTATTGTCTATATGTCTATGGCCCAAATGCATGTTATGGGTGGCGAAATATTTGTTAGAGACTTTACAACAAATGAATACTTAACTCTTGCAACTTCTAAAGATATAATCACAAGAGAAGCTCTTAAAATCACAACAAATTCTATTTTAGCAAAAAAACTTTTAGAAATTCATGAACCAATCACTTTTGATGAGTTACAAAAATTGCTTCCACCATGTGAAGAATTACAACTTATCAAACAATTTAATCCAACTTTAATAGTTCCTTTAGTTGATAAATCTCGACTAAATGGAATTCTAATTTTACTAGAACGTATTGTTATAGAAAACGACTCATCATATTTTGCAGATGAACTAGCACAGATGAAGTCTATTGCAAAACTAGCTTCTGTTGCTATTACAAACGCATCTTTACTTGAAATTTCTTCTACAGATATGATGACTCAATTAAAACTGAAATATTATTTTTTAAATATGCTTTCGGACAGTTTAACTACAGCTTTTGAACGTGAACGAAATTTATCTGTTTTAATGTTCGACATCGATTTCTTTAAGAAATTTAACGATACCTACGGACATGAATGTGGAGACTATGTTTTAATCACTGTTGCTTCATTGATAAAAAATAGTTTGCGAGGGTCTGATATAGCAGGTAGATACGGCGGAGAAGAATTTACAGTTTTATTAGATGGAGCTTCAAAAGATGATGCAATGATTGTTGCAGAACGCATTCGTTCTACAATAGAACACCATGATTTTGTTTATAATAATCAACATTTACATGTAACAATTTCAGGTGGAGTTTCTGTTTTTGACGTGGATACAAATCCTGTTTCTAATCCTAATGAATTTATTAATCAAGCAGATAAAGGTTTGTATTTATCAAAAAACAACGGAAGAAACCGCGTTACATTTTTTGATCCAAATAATTAATCAAATATGAATAAAAATCTATTTTTTAGAAAACCATTTGAATACAAATTTTTTAACGCTTCTTTGTGGATAATCGCAATTAATGTTTTTGTTTTTATTTTAACAAGTCTTTATCCTCAATTAAAAACATATCTTTCTTTAAATGTAGTTCTTATTGTCAGACACAAAATGTACTGGCAATTTTTAACATACATGTTTACCCACGCAAATGTTTCACACTTAATTTTTAATATGTTTGGAATACTTTTCTTTGGTGTGAATTTGGAAAAAGCAATTGGTTCTAAAGAATTTATTTTATTTTACCTTGTATGCGGAATTCTTTGCGGAGTTCTTTCTTTTACCGGTTATTATTTTACAGGCGGTTACAGAATTTTCTTATTAGGCGCGAGTGGAGCGGTTTACGCAATTTTATTTGCTTATGCAGTAGTTTTCCCACGTTCAATTATTTACATTTGGGGATTATTACCAATTCCAGCGCCTATTCTTGTTTTGATTTACACTGTTATAGAAATTTTCAGCCAAGTTTTTTCTTCATCAAACGTTGCTCACTTAACACACCTTTTTGGATTTTTAATCGCATGGATTTATTTTGTAGTAAGAATGGGAATTCATCCGATAAAAATATGGAAAGGAAAATATTAATTTTATTAAAATGAAAAAATTATTTGTATTTTTGTCAGTTTTATTTTTTTCTATCACAATTTTTGCTCAAACACCGTCTATAGTTCAAAAAATCAGACTTCCTTTATGGGCTGAATTAGACGCATATCCAGAAATTGTTTCAGAAGAAGATATTAATTCAGAAGTGTACGCGTATCCAATCGAACAACTTCATCAAATTGCCCCATTTATTTTGGGCGGAATGATTTACGGATGGGATTTTGTTTATACACCAATGGATAAAGCAAGAGGCGTTGAAGAATATTTTGAAATTACAGAAATTCAACCTTTAACTTCACAAGATAAAATTACATATTCATCACCATGGCTTCAAAACAACAAATTAAATTGCTGGTGCGAATTTACAAGAAATGAATTTCAGATTCAAAACTATTATTTATGGTCCTCCATCCAAAATCCTTCCATTCAAGGACTTGGTTACGGTTCTGTTTATTTAGGATTTGAAGGAATTAAAGAAGCTGCTAAAGATGCCGTAAAACAAGCTGTAAGAGAACATTACAGAACTTTGATAAAAAACAAGCCACAAGAAATTACAGGCTCAGTTTTAATAAAAAAGATGCCAACCATGGGAATTGATGCGGGACGATATATGATTAAACTTGATTTTTTCCTAGAATACGGTAGAATAAAAGAGTATACAGAGTATTGATTTTTTTAGGGGGACTTTTATGAAAAAAATACTAATGTTGTTTACATGTCTATTTGCTTTTTCAACAATGATTTTTGCACAAGAAAGCGATACAAAAGAAATTCCTATTGCAGGTGCAACATATGACAACGAACAATTTGAAGCAGAAAAAACAAAAACTGAAATTATTATTCCAGAAAACCAACATACGACTGATTCTACAGCAACTGTAAGAATTGAATATATGCCTATGTATGATGAAATTCGTATTTACTACGAATGTATGTACGTAACTTACGACAAAGGTGAAGCAATGAACACAGTTCTTGCTTGTCTTGAAGATTTCCAACTTGAACACAAATATTTTAGATATAGATATTTAAGAGATGATAAAGAACGTTTCTTCAAAGACGACCGTGGAAGAAGAAAAGCTCAATACATTTCACATCTACAGTTTGAAAGATAATATCTCCTGAATCACAAAACATAGTAGATAAAGCCGGGATTTTTCTATATAATATAGGGAAAATCCGGTTTTGCATTTTAAAAACCATTCGAGGATAAAAATCATGGATATAAATAATGTTATTAAAAATCTTCATCCACTTGAAATTAAAGTTTTATTAAAATATTCAGACAAGGATGATTTAACTTCAGAAAAACTTCAAAAAGAATTAGACTACAAAGAAGGTCACGCAAATCAAGCATTTAGTTGGCTTGGCGGAAAAGAACTTCTTAAAGAAGTAGACAGAAAACTTCATACATTCTACGAAATTACAGAAATGGGACGCAAACTTTCTTCAGAAGGAACTGTAGAAGAAAGAGTTGTTGCTTTCTTAAAAGAAAATGGAGCTCACGCTTTACCACAAATCGCCGCTGCTCTCAACATCGAAAACAAAGACATTGGTAGTGCTTTTGGACCTCTTTCTAAAGACGGCGTTCTAAAAATGAACGAAGAAAAGAAAGCTGAATATACAGGCAAAGAATTACCAGCACGTATTAGCAAAACTTCTGAATTACTAAAAAAAGGATGTGATGCTGCAAACGGTCTTTTGAATAAAGATGATTTATCAGCAGAAGAAGTTGAAGTAATATCAGGTCTTGCAAAAAAACGTGGTGCAACAGATAGCCCATTCAAAATTATCGAAAGAGAAACCGTTACTTACAAATTAACTGGTGAATATAAAGAAGTTGTAGAAAAACTAAAGAGTGCCGGAATCACTGGTAACGAAATTGGTGAAATTACACCAAAAATGTTAGCAAGTGGTGAATGGAAAAACGGAACATTCCGTGGATACAACATTTCTATTCCTCCAGCACGCATTATTCCAGGAAGAACAAATCCTTACGTTCAATTCTTGGAAAGTGTAAAAGACAAATTATGTTCATTAGGATTCCAAGAATTTGACGGACCTCTTGTAGAAACTGAATTCTGGAATGGAGACGCATTGTTCATGCCTCAATTCCACGCAGCACGCGATATTCACGACGTATACAGATTAAAAAATCCAACACACGCAAAATCAATTGAAGAACCATATTTGAGCAATGTAAAAGCTGTTCACGAAAACGGTGGAAATTCTGGAAGCCGCGGTTGGAACTACGGATTTGATAACGAATTTACACGTCGTTTGATTCTAAGAAGCCAAGGTACTGTTCTTTCAGCTCATCAATTACACAAAGCAGAAATTCCTGGAAAATATTTTGGTATTGCTAGATGTTTCCGCTATGACAAAGTAGACGCAACTCACTTGAGTGACTTCTACCAAACAGAAGGAATTGTTCTTGGAGAAGAAGCAAACTTAAAAACATTGTTAGGATTCTTAAAAATGTTCGCTACAGAAATTGCTGGAGCAACAGAAGTAAAATATGTTCCTGGTTACTTCCCATTCACAGAACCTTCTATTGAAGTTCACATCAAACACCCAGTATTAGGTTGGTTTGAACTTGGTGGTTCGGGAATCTTCCGCCCAGAAGTTACAAAAGCAATGGGAATCGATGTTCCTGTTCTTGCTTGGGGAATTGGTATTGACCGTATGGCTTTAATGGCACTTGGTTTAAACGATTTAAGACAATTGTTCTGCGAAGACATTGAACAAGTAAGACTTAGAAAAGCAAAATTCTAATTAATTACAAATTATAATATGATAAAAAATCCCTGAATTTTTGAAATTTGGGGATTTTTTTTATTCAAAGATAATGTTTTTTGATAAAAAAAAGCCATCATTTACTGATGGCTTTCTTTATTTAGAACACAAATTAGTATTCTTTTTTTTCAGATTTTCTTTTTTTTGTCAAAAGTTTACGTTCAAGTGTAGTTTTCTTTTGATGAAGAATTGAAGAAGGTTTTTCAAAATATTCACGTTTTTTGTATTCGCGAATGATACCTTCTTTTTCAACCATACGTTTAAAACGTTTGATTGCTTTTTCAAGGTTTTCTGAATCATCAACCATGATTGTTGCCATAATGTCACCTCCTCTTTTTCGGTGATTCCGTAAAAACGAATTTATTTTAGTAAATTTTTTGTAGTTAATCAAGTATTCAAATAAAACACATCCAAAATTCCAATTTTTTTCTATTGCGCATAGTCTTATTATATGAAAGAATGTGTTTTATGACTAATAAAGAACGATTTACATTTAAACAATTTGTACAAATGGAAAATTTTTGGAAAAGAATGGCTATTATGTTGCCTTCTGTTTTTTTTATGGGATTTTCACTTTCTTTTTTAATTGAAGTTGGTTGGGGAACTGATCCTGCAAGTTATTTTCTATTACATTTTTCTAATTTCATAAATTTATCTTTTGGAAACACACAAGTAATTGTTTATACTTGTATGTTCATCTTGGTTTTCTTTTTGGGACCAAAATACATTGGTTTTGGAACTTTATCCAACATGATTTTCATTGGCTATATTTCAGATTTTTTCAGATTCATTTGGAACAAAATCGGTTATTCACAATTAATTGATTCAAATTTTACAATTCAAATTATTTCATTCATTTTTGCGTTGATTGTTTTTGTAATATCTGCTGCTTTTTATATAAATTCCAAAACCGGGGTTGCTCCATACGATGCTTTGCCTCAAATAATTTCTGACGCTTTACCAAAACTTCCTTTTGCACCATTAAGAATTGCATTTGATTTATCATTTGTATTCTTAGGATTCCTTTTTGGAATAACATCTCCAGAAGGATTACAAGGTTCAGTAATTGGTGCCGTCGCTTTATCATTATTGATAGGGCCTGCCATCAGCCTAGTTGGAAATTGGATAAAAAAATTAATTTAAACATAGGAATAAATTAAACATATAAAGAAAAAACATCGAGCGAAAAAGGCTCCCGTGAATAACCGTACTTATGCTCCGCCGAGAGATAGCACGGACTTTTGAACATCGTATAACGTTAGAATGTCTTGTCCGTGCTTCCAGTTTTGTAGTTTCTACAAAACTGGTGGCGCAGCAAGATAAGTTCGCAATAAAAATGAGCAGCTGCGCCAACGAACATTCACTCCGCCTTTTTCAGACAATTTTTTTATATGTTTACTTTATCGAATTTACCCGGAATTTTTAAATGAATTTTACATTCATCGACGTTTTGTGGATATTTCCGCCCGTTTAGATAAATTAAACATTTATAAATAGTTTATTAAAAAATAGATTTTGCGCGATCGAACGGAGGTTGGGTCAAAAGATGCCATGATATAAATGTCTGGGAAAGTGTGGTACTCTGATTTGACGGAATCAGAGAGTCGGCGGAAGGTTCTAGAGTGTTGTGAAGGAGGTGCTATTCAGCGATAGTCCCTTACTTCGGG
>SUWN01000056.1 GCA_015061465.1 Treponema bryantii
ACGTACTTGTTTTGCAGATTCCTGCAAAACAAGAGGCGCAGGTAAAATAAATCTACGGTACAAAAACCACAGAAACCTGCGCCACAGGACTTGTGGCGCAAACAAAAATATTTTTCAGTTAAAAGACATTTAGGAGTTTGCGCCAGCGCCACTGACCAAGCACATCCATTCTGCTTCGGCGCAGAGGGTGTCGCCTACGTAGGCTTTGCCAGCTTGTTTTATCATTCGGCTACTAACACGCAAGTTTGTAATTTCCATTCTTACTGTGTCACCAGGACGAACTTGATTGCGGAATTTTACTTTGTCCAAAGTTGCAAAGAAAAACAAACTTCCGTCTGGCACTTTTTTCTGGAAACTCAATGCTGCTCCACCTGCTTGTGCCATTGTTTCACACAAAATTACGCCTGGAACAACTGGATATTCAGGAAAATGTCCTTTGAAGAAAAAATCATCTTCTGTAAATTTTCTTATACTTACACTTCCGTTATCATCACAAGAAACAATTTCGTCCACGAACAAAAATGGTTCACGATGTGGTAAAAGTGATTTTATATCATTTGTAACTGCCATGTTTTCACCTATAAAAGATTATTTAATTTTTTTGATAATGATTGCGCCGTTATGTCCACCAAAACCAAAGTTTGCACTCATTGCTGCATCTACATTCATTTCGATTCCTTTGTTTGGTACATAATCTAAGTCACATCCGCCTTCTACGTCTGGTTCATCAAGGTTGATTGTTGCAGGAACATAACTATCATTGATTGCTTTTACACAAATCATTGCTTCAATTGCTCCAGTTGCTCCTAAACAGTGTCCGTGCATACTTTTTGTAGAAGAAATTTTTAATTTACGAGCTGCTTCTTCACCAAAAGCAAGTTTAATCATATTTGTTTCACTTGGATCATTGATTTTTGTACTTGTTCCGTGTGCATTATAATATTGAATATCTTCTGGTTTCATTCCTGCATCTTTTAATGCAATGCTCATACATTTTGAACCAACTACACCATCAGGATTTGGGCTTGTTAAGTGGTAACCATCACATGATGAACCGTAACCTGCGATTTCTGCGTAGATTTTTGCTCCACGTGCTTTTGCGTGTTCATATTCTTCCAAAACAAGGATTGCACTTCCTTCACCCATGATGAATCCTTCACGATTTTTATCAAAAGGACGACATGCTTTTGTTGGGTCATCTGCATAACTTGTAGACAAAGCGTGGAGAACTTCAAAAGAAACAACTGCAAAACCGTTGATTGTACTTTCTGCACCACCAGCCAAACAAACATCCAAACGTCCGCTTCTTACCATATCGAATGCGTCACCTAAAGCGTCTGTTCCACTTGCACAAGCTGTTGCTACAGTATGAGCCAATCCGTGAATTCCAAATTGAATACAAACGTTTCCTGCTGCTTCATTTGGAATAAGTTGAGGAATTGTAAGAGGTGCTGTTCTTGACATATTTGATTTATAGTAAGAAATACAACTTGATTCTGTTACTTCAAATCCACCAATTCCAACTCCCAAAACACAACCTGCATCTTCAAGAACTTCTTTATTGTCTGTTAAATTTGCATCATCTAAAGCCATTTTTGAAGCTGCTACAGCATATTGTGTGAATCTAGCCATTTTTCTAGCTTCTTTTGTGTCCATATAAAGTTCTGGTTGGAAGTTTTTAATTTCTGCACCGTATTTTACTTTGTTATTTTCTGGATTAAAGTGTGTAAATGGTGCAATTCCACTTTTTCCTTCTTTAATACTTTTCCATGTTTCTTCTACAGTATTTCCAATTGGAGTAAGAGCTCCCATTCCTGTAATTACAACTCTACGCATTTTGTTTTCCCCTTTTTTAAAAATTTTTGTGAATTAAAGTGCATCTACAGAATCAACTGAATTTGCAACTTTACATTTATAATTTTCTGCATATTTTGTTTTGGACCATAAGCCAGTCAAAACTTGACCAACGCCAGGTTCAATTAATTCCCATTCATCATCATTTGAATTCATATATTCAAATAAGACTTTTTCTTCATCTGTCCATCTAACAGGATTTGTAAGATGAAGAACTGCATTCTTTTTAATTTCTGCTGCGTCGTCTGCCATCTTTCCAGTAACATTACTGAATAAAGCAATTTCTGGTTTATTAAATGAAAAATCAACTAACGCTTTTTCAAAATTATCTGCTGCTTCTTGCATAAGTGGACAATGGAAAGGTCCTGCAACTGATAAACGTAATGCTCTTCTTGCTCCTGCTTCTTTACAAGCTGCTTCTGCATTTGTAAGACCGTCTGCAGTTCCGCTAATTACAGTTTGCAAATCACTATTTAAATTTGCAGCATAAACATCATCAATTTTATTTGTAATTTCAGTAACTTGTTCTGGAGAAAGTCCAATTACGGCACTCATTCCCGGTTTATTTCCACTTGAAGCAGCGGCAATATTTTCACAAGTTTGCTGCATGATTTTTCCACGTTGATAAACTACTTTTATAACATCTTCAAAAGAAAGAACTCCACTTGCATATAAAGCAGGAAATTCTCCAAGGCTAAAGCCCATTACGGCAGAAGGTTTAATTCCTTTTGTTTCAAGAACTTTCATAATTGCAATAGAAGCTGTTGTAATTGCAAGCTGGCTATTATCGCTTCTACTTAAAGTTTCTGCGTCAGATTCCCACAACAAAGATGGCATATCAATTCCTGTAATTGCAGAAACATCATCTATAACTTTACGAGCTTCAGGATATTTTTCGCAAATATCTTTTATCATTCCAGGAACTTGTGCTCCTTGACCTGGAAATAAAAATGCATACTTTTTCATACGATTCCTCTATATGACATATTTTAAACTTTTGTCATTTATAATAAAATAACATATTTGAAAATTTTGTCAATATAACTTCAATATAAAATTTATTTATCCTTGATTTTTGCTTTTATCTAAAATAAAATGATAATTACACATAACATAGAGGGAAAAAATGCTTAATTTTTTTATCAAATTATTTAAAGCTATAAATAGCAATTCTCATCCGGGCGAAATTGCACACGCAGTTTGTTGCGGAATGATTTTAGGTTTCTTACCAAAAGACAACGCTCTTTGGTATGTAATTACTGTTTTTTGTTTATTTTTAAGAATTCATAAAGGTGCTTTTGTAATTTTTACCCTTCTTTTTTCTTTACTCGCCCCTTTACTCGATCCATTATTTGACACAATTGGTTATTGGTTTTTAACTTTAGATTTCTTTAGACCAACTTTTTCTTTTTTGTTAGACATTCCTTTTGTTGGTTTTACAAAATTTAATAACACAATCGTTGCAGGTTCTATTTTATCTTCTATTGTTTTGTACATACCAGTTTATTGGCTTACACGTTTGTTTATCAAAGAATGGAGAACTTTCCTCTTGCCTATTGTAAGAAAAACTAAACTTGTAAAAATGTTATCAAACTTACCAATGATTAAGAAAATCGGAGATTTAGTATGAAAAAGAAAATAGAAACTGATGATAAAAATACAAAAATTAAGAAATCTACAGAAGTTGCGGAAGTAGAATCTGTAAAAGAAGAAAAAGCAGTTGCAAAAAAATCAACAAAAACAGTTCCTTTAAAAAAACTTCCAAAAATTTTTAAGAAAACTTATACAGAAAAAAAACTGAACAAAAAAATCTACAAAAAAGTTTTTGTTCCTGAAGATAAAAAATACCTAGAATCCATTTTTGTTCAATCTGGTGTAAAAGGCAAGAAACAAATTCCTATTTTTGCAATTCCAAAAGAATCAATGTTTGCAAAAAAAGATGTTGCACGCTTAAAAGTTTTGGCAAAAGAAATAAAAAAACAAAAAGGTAGAATCAAATTTGGACCACTTTTTGCTGTTTTGATTTTTATTGCCGCAATTGGAATCGCTTTTAGCCTTACAAAAAATATAATTATCAAAAAAGCAATTCAATCAACTTGTGAATCTATTTTTGAAGCAAAATGTGATATTGCTTCTGTTGATTTAAGATTTTTTGATTCATCATTTAAATTAAAAGGCCTTGAAATTGCAAACAAAAATGAACCAATGAAAAATCTTGTTTCTATAGAATCTATTATTTTAGATTTTGATTTGACACAACTTCTTAGAGCAAAATTTGTTGCCGATGAACTTTCAATTAATGGAGTTGATTCAAACACGGACCGAAAAACAAGTGGCGATATTTCCGAAAAAAAATTGAAAAAACTTCAAAAGAAAAAAGAAAAACAAGTAAAAAAAGCAGCCAAACAAACTCAAGAATCTGCTGTAATGAAAAGCTTAAAAGAAAAATCTGGAAATGCAATGGGAACTATAAAAAATTCTTTTGCAGAATTATTTGCACAATATAATCCAGAAAATATTATCAAAAATTGTTACGCAAATTTACAATCTCCAGAATTTGCAAAAACAACAGAAGCCAACGTAAATGAATTAATCAAAAAATGGCAAGCAAAACCCGCTGAATTAGAAACAAAGGTAAATGAACTTACAAAATCTTCGCAAGAATTATTAAACCTTGACCTTGATTCATTAAAAACAAATCCAACAAAATTAAAAGAAGTTATTACAAATTTCAACACTGTTTTAGATACTTCCAAAACTATAAAAGCAGAAACTCAAACTGTATTGAACGACATAAAAAAAGATGTGGACTATGTTTCAAATCTTTCTTCCCAAATTCAAGATACAATTAATCACGATATGAATCTTGTTGGAAACGAAATATCCAAATTCACTTCGCTTAATTTATCTGATGGAACTCAATTTATTTCGGGGCTTTTTGATAACGTAATGTACGAATTTTTAGGAAAATATTATCCTTATGTAAAAAAAGCAACTGATAAATTGCTTCAAATGAAAAACAAACCAAATCTTGTTCTTCCAAAAAACAAAGAAGAAAAAACTGAAATTAAACCTAAAAGAGAACGTTTAGCAGGTAGAAACATTTCTTACAAATCTGATGTTCCTTCACTTTGGATAAAAAAAGCAAGCGGCTCTGGTCCAAACTTCTCTTTCCAAGGAAACAACATTTGTAGTGATATGGACAAATTAGGAAAACCTGCTATTGTAGATTTTAGTATGGATTTGTTAGGAATGGCACATAAAGCAAATCTAACAATAGACACTCGTTCTTCATCTACAGCACCTTTAATTTTGGCAAATTACAATTGTGATAACGTTGCATTGAACCTTCCTGCAAAAACCTTTGGTTCTGCTCCAGGCGTTCCTGACATTATTTCTAAAGGAAACCTTGATTTTGTAGCAAAAGTTTTTGAAAACGACGGTTTTGAATTATCAGGTACTTCTTCATTTAGAGATATGACAATTACAACAACTCCATTTGAACCAGTTTTTGCTTCAGATATTTATTCAGGAATTTTGGCTGGAATTAAAGAAATGATTTTAAATATTCAAGCAGGATTTACTGTTTCATCTGGATTAAATTTGAAAGTTTCTTCTGACGTTGATAAAAAAATTACAAATGCACTTAGTTCAGAAATGACAAAACAATTTGCTTCCATAAAAAAAGCTGCCGAAGAGGAGATTTCTAAAAAACTTAATGAATCAACAGGTGGTGCTTTAGAAAAAATCAGCGATTTTAATCAAATCAAAACTAAATTAGACGGAATTACAAAAACCGCTGATTCAATCCAAGAAAAAATTGAAGCTAAGAAAAAAGAAGCAGAAAAGCTTATAACAGGAAAAATAGATTCGTCTGTTGAAGATGCAAAAGACAAATTAAAATCAAATACAAAGGATTCATTGAAAAACATAAAGAATTTGTTTTAATTATTTCTAAATTCAGTATATAATTAATGCATTAATAAAGTGGCAAAAGATTATACTTGGAGAATTTTATGAACATTTTTTTGGTTTACGCCCTCAATCTTTCTGTGTCTTCTATTGTCGGAGTAACTGTGTTAAGTTGGTTTCAAAATTTATTTTTACATGGCGACACTCAGTTATTTCTAGAAACATTTCCTACGACACTTATTATTACAATTTTGCTTGTAGCAGTATTTTTGCTAATCAGTTTCTTTATTCAAAAACCATTGCTAAAATTATTTAAGCAGATTAAAGGAGAAGATAGATTTGCAACAGATGAAGAACAAAATCTAACAGTTGCAATCGAAAGAAAAATAAATCTTTTTACAATCCTTGCTGATTTTACTATTTTTGTAATTGGTTTTATAATTGCGTACTTTATAGAAATTGCAAATGGAAGTTTTGATTTTGAAATATCAAAAACAATTCTTTACATTTTGCAAGCATGGGGATTTGCTGCAGTCTGTGCAATGAACACAATTTACCTTACAAGTACAGAATTAATCAAATTCAAGAAAAACTTAAAGATTACTTCTTTGGCACAAAAGAAAATATCGAATAAAATTACAACAAAAATTGCAACATTAACATCTGTAAGTCTTATTTTTGTTTCTATAAATTTATTCTGTATTGGATACCAACCAATTTATTGTGAAAATACTTCACATATTGATAATCTTGCATCATTCTACTTTATCCAAAATATAAAAATATTTATTCTCTCTGTTTTAATTTGTCTACCTAGTCTTTCTTGCGTATTAAAACACGTTAATTTACGAATGAAGCGTAATATAGAAAAACTAGAAGAATTATCAACTAATGCAGATTTGTCAGAACAAATCAACATAGAATTATTTGATGACTTTGGATATATGACTTCTGTTACAAACAATCTTATTAGTAGTATGGGAAAAATGATTGCAGCACTAAAATCTGAAACAGACCAAGTTGAAGAATCTGCACAAGTTCTTTCTGATGTTGCAACAACTTCTGCTTCTGCAAACAATCTAATGTCAGAAACTTTTGAAAGAATTAACAACGAAACATTACGCCAAAATGAATTAATTATGAGCGTAAGTAATGACGTTTCAAGTCTTACAGAAAGTGCAAACAACTTAAAAGAATATATGCTTTCTGAAAGTTCTGCTATGCAACAAAACTCAGCTTCTATTGCCGAAATGACTGCAAATATTAATTCAATGGCAAATATGACTAAAAAAGCAGACGCAATGTTTGATGAATTAACTCAAACAAGTGAAGAAGGAAATAAATTAGTTGCTCAAGCTGTAACTTCAATTTCTGAAATCCAAAAAGCATCTAAAGAAGTTCAGTCGATTGTAAAAACAATCCAAGAAATTGCATCTCAGACTAACCTTCTTTCTATGAACGCAGCAATCGAAGCGGCTCACGCTGGTGAATTTGGAACTGGTTTTGCAGTTGTTGCTGACGAAGTTCGTTCCCTTGCAACATCTTCTGCTACAAGCGCAAAAGAAATTCAGGCACACATCAAAGACATTGTTTCTAAAATCAACGTTGGTGTAGAAGCAATTTCAAGCGCAGGTTCTGCATTTAAAAATATTGACCAAGGTGTTTCTGAAAACCGTGAATTGATTAAGAGCCTTGCTTTAGCAATGGAAGAACAAAGAATTGGTGCTGAAGAAACAATGAAAGTTACTGTTGAAGTAACAGACGCTCTTGAAAAAGCAAATGAATTGGTTCGTGAACAAAATGAATATGCAGCAAACGTAAGAACTGCAATGGACAATGTTGTAAATTCTGCTGCAGAAGTTTCTAGAGTAATAAAAGACGGAAACGCTGCAACAGATAATATTAATGATGCTGTTCAAATGATTGCTCAAACTTCGGAACAAAACAACGATGTTGTAAGAAGCATGAAAGAACAAATTAACATTTACAAAGTTTAATTATCAATAAAAATACCTGCTTACAATTTGCGAATCAGTCGCATATTGACTATAAAAAGTGAATATGTTATAACAATTTAGGATTCATTCGCAAATTGAAAAGCAGGTAAAATTTTGGCACAATACAAAACAGAACAAAGAACAATTCTTTTAGACTTTTTAAAATCCCATCCTGATAAAATGTTCACTACAAAACAAATTGAAGAAGCTCTTGCTCAAAAAAACATTAGTCGTAGTGCAGTTTATAGAAACATTGCAA
>SUWN01000057.1 GCA_015061465.1 Treponema bryantii
ACGCCATTAAACTTGCTCAAAAAAATGGATACAAAGCAATCATATCACACCGCTCAGGAGAAACAGAAGATACAACAATTGCAGATTTAGCAGTTGCACTTAACGCAGGACAAATTAAAACAGGTGCCCCTGCCCGCTCAGAACGTGTTGCAAAATACAATCAATTGCTAAGAATACAAGAAGATTTGGGCAATTCAAGTATTTATCTTGGGAAAAATTGTTTTTAAGAATGAGTTGATTTTCTAAACTTTCAAAATAAGCGCCTCCTTCATTACAAAAATTTGACTTTCATATTCTATTTTTATAGATTTTAAATATGGGTCAAATTTTTGAAAAACCAATTATTGATGTAGAAAAAACTTCTATAAAATTAAAAGAAATTAGAGAAGCAAATGGAACTAAAGTTTCACAATTGCAACATCTCTTTTCCATGGAAAATCCACAATCCATTTACAATTGGGAAAATCCAAACAAGAAAAACCTCCCTCGAATTGATAATTTTGTTACATTGGCTCAGTTTTACAACGTAAAAATCGACGACCTAATTATTGTAAAATACATTCAAACAGACATATTAGATGTTTGTGAATCTCCAACAATAATTTATGGTGTAAACAAAAAACACATAGAAGATCTTATAAATTTATCTTCACCTACTATCCTAAAAGCCTTAAAATCATATTACAATTTTAGCACATAGAAAAACCAATAACATTAAGCTAATAACTTAATTTTTTGACACAAAATACATTTGACGCAAAATTACATCTATGCTAAATTAAAAGAGGAAGTGCTAACTTTTGGTTAGTCTCCCGTTTTTGCTAATAAACCGCTCTTAGGGATTCTAAGGGCGGTATTTTTTTTTACTCGTTTTCTTTTTTGTAACGAAGTACAGCAATTATTGTGCTAATTACAGTTGCAACACACGTTACAAAAGCAATAATTAATTCACAATTCATTGCGTTACCTCCCAAATCTTTATTCCTGTAAATACAGGTCTGAGTTTTTGGGAGACTCAACCGCCTAAAAATTAGACACTTCCATAAAATATTATATTTTAGATTTACAAGATTTTCTTTAAGCTAATAACTTAATTTTTCCTACAAAATACATTTGACGCAAAAACACATCTATGTTAAATTAAAAGTGGAAGTGCTAATTTTTGGTTAGCCTCCCGTTTTTGGGTTGAAACCGCTCTTAGGGATTCTAAGGGCGGTATTTTTTACTCGTTATCTTTTTTGTAACGAAGTACAGCAATTATTGTGCTAATTACGGTTGCAACACACGTTACAAAAGCAATCAATAAATCACAAATCATTGCGTTACCTCCTATATGCTTATTCCTGAAAATCAGGTCGAGTGTACGGGAGGTTACCGCCTTAAAAATTAGACACTTCCATAAATGAGTTTAGTTATTTTTTGATTTTTTGCATTAAGCTAATAACTTAATATTTTTCGATTACAGAATATATATCTTTTCCAATTTTTTGTTCAAAATAGGCTTTTATTTCTAGATTTTTGTTCCATTTTGATTCTGGGTAAAAGCCATACCGATTTTTTACATCATTCATTCTGTCTTCTATTGTCATAATAGCTTCCCCAGTTGCCAAAGAATCGCACAATTGAATAAGCCTGTCGTAATCATCAAATTCTATATTTTTCAATTTTTCTTGAATCAATTTTAATTCATCTTCAGATGTATCAAACTTTCCAATATAATCATCTGTATTATTGCTAGAAAAAGAATGAGTTAAACATATTTTTGCCACTTCATCAAATCCCAAACTCATCATATAAGTATAACCATCAGAAACATGACCCAAATGCCGAACTCCAAACCTTCTTCCAATATCATGAAGCAACCCGCAAACATAAGCTTTATTTTCATCAAGTCCCACCGCAGCCCCAATTTTTTTTGCACAATGAGCCACAAGCCTACAATGGTTTCCCCAAGGACCAGGATTTAGAGGCACACTTTCATTTAAAATTTTTTCCGCTTCTTCACAAGTTGGAAACATAAAATTAATGTAGAATTAAGAATGTAGAATTATGAATTATTTCTTCTTTCTTAATTCGTTATCTCCTTTTTTTTTTCAGACTTCTACATTTTCTTAATTCACAATTCTAAATTATTTTCTACATCTTAAATTCAATTTTTTTATTCAATTCTTCATTCTTAATTCTAAATTCTTCATTTCTTATATGTCTTGCATCATTTACAAGTTCAAACTTTGGGGCAATCAAATTTCCTTTTCTTTCAGAAAAATGAACAATTGTAATTGCAGTATAATCTGGGCAAATTGCATAACACAAAAATGGAAAAGGCAAATTAAACAAATGTGAAAAAACTGCCGAAGAAGCACCACCGTGGCTTACAAGAGAAATTGTATGATTTTTTACATCTCCCACACGATAATAGTCCCCTTCTCGAACATAGCCAAAATCTTTTAACCAGTTGTCAAAATCAGTTCCCATTTTTTCCACACAAGAAACAACTTTATTATTTTTATACAAATCAGATTTTTGCCAAGCAAAATCTAAAAGACTCCCACCGTTTTCTACAATGTAACTAGAAGTATTCCAAGGATGTCCATCATCAAAAATTGGATCCCCATCAACAGAGCCCCACTTTATTTCTCGCATAAAATCAAGGTCCACAACACCAACGCCAAATTTGGAATCAATAAAAGAAGCCGTTTCCAACGCCCTCCCGCAAGTAGAAGAAAAAATCTTTTCTATAGGTTCATTATCATTTTTTAATCTTTGAGCCACAGCCTTTGCATGCAAAACACCCAAATCAGTAAGACAATCCTTTTCATAATTCGGATGCCCATGCCTAACAAAAATTATTCTCATCTTTTTCCTCTGACCTCTGAATTCCGAATTCCGAATTCTGAATTTTCTTAATTCTTAATTCTTCATTCTTAATTCATAATTCTACATTATTTCAACGATTTCTTTACAAAGCATAATCAAATTGTATCTAATTCCATGTCTTGTGTTCCACCCACGGCTGCTCCATTCTTCAGAAGCCACATCATCACCACCGTAAATAATGGCCCCATAATCAAAACCGCGAAACTGAGCCACAGCAATACATCCCGCCTGCTCCATCTCCACAATTTTTGCACCTTCCGCCTTGCGCTGTTCCACACGGTCGGCAGTTTCTCGGAACAAAGCATCAGTAGTCCAAACAAGTCCACGTAAATAAGGAACTTTTCTCTCATCCAAAAAGGAGGCAATTTTATCAGTCACTTCTTTTTTTGTATAAATATAACGCGACGCTTCAACATAATGATACGAAAATCCTTCATCCCGAATTGCACCGTCTACAAGCAAAAGCTGCCCAACCGCAATATTTTTATCAAGAACCCCGCCACCGCCACAAAACATAACTTTTTCCACGCCCATTGCATAAAAACAATCCAAATTACCAGCACACGCAGGACAACCAACTTGCCCCAAAACAATCAAAATATCAGTGCCAACAAATCTATAAATATCAAAAGGATTTTCGCCGCCAATGAAATATGCTTTTTCAATCAAATTTTCTTCTTTTAATTTTTCCAACGCCTCAGGAAAAAACGTAATAATCATCTTTTTTTCAGGATTTTTCTTTTCAAACAACGCGCTTGGATTCAATTTTGCAACTTTGTTATCATCAAACTCTAAAATAGGAAAATCATTCTTAAAAAACATATTACACCTCTCGTTTTTAAAAAAATTATACAAAAAATAATATTCAGGAGCAACCTTAAATTTTAAGCTAATAACTTAATTTAAATTCCAAACAAAACATTCTTATTTAAAACATTTTTCTTTCTGACATATCGACTATTTTTGTCATTTTGTATAAAATAACTCCAAGTTTTATTTAATAAATTTTGGAGGATATATGATTTCTAGCATTCCCTACTTGTTGTATCATCAAGGATTAAGATATTCTGAAACAACTGCACAACTTACAAAAGACGTAAAAGGCGTTTTTCAGCCTACTTCATATAAAGAATTAATGAATCAAATGTTAGATTTTGCCGGTGGACTTTTAAGTTTAGGAACACAAAAAGGCGAACACATTGGTCACATAAGCGATAACCGCGCCGAATGGCAAATTATTAGTATTGGAATTATGTCAACAAGTTGTAGCGATATTCCACGCGGAACAGATGTTACAACAAAAGAACTTTCATACATTTTAAGTTTTACAAATTGTCGTACAGTTTGTGTAGAAAATCCTTATGTTTTGGGAAAACTCTGCGAAATTCTTTCTGAACTTCCAAAACTTGAACATATTATTTTGGTTGATGATCAAAACCAAGCATTGGATAAATATGAACTTGGAAATGTAAAATTACATCGTTATAGAAGCATTTTAAAAGCTGGAAAAAAATGGCGCCAAGAAAATCCGGAAGTTATTGAAACAAACATTTTAAACATAAAACCAGAAGAAACAGCAACAATCATTTTTACTTCTGGAACAACAGGAACTCCAAAAGGCGTTGAATTAACTCACCAAAACTTTTTGTGTCAGTTGCAACCAATGCAAGACAGATTAGATTTTCACCGTGCAGACCGTTGTATGTGTATTTTGCCAATTTGGCACGTTTATCAGCGTGTTTTTGAATTTTTTGTTTTTTATTTTGCTGGAACTTTGTGTTATTCAAAACCGGTTGCTTCAATTTTACTTTCTGACTTTTTAAAAGTGCGTCCTCAAGTTATGCCTTGCGTTCCTCGAGTTTGGGATGCTTTGTACCAAGCAATTTCTAAAAAAATCAAAAACGATTCCAAAATAGTTTGGGTTTTGTTCAACTTTTTTTCTAGTTGTTCAAAAGGTTCTATTGTATTAATGGATAAAATTAAGTGTCGCAACAAAAAATTCAAACGAACAACAATGTTTAAAGTTTGCATGAAAAAACTTTTGTATATTCCTTATGGCATTTTGTATCCTTTTAGAAAACTTGGTGATAAATTATTTTTTAGAAATATAAAAGACATGGTTGGTGGCCAGTTCATTTGTGGAATTTCTGGTGGCGGAGGATTTCCTTCTAAACTTGATAAATTCTTTAACTCAATTGGAATTAAAATTTTGGAAGCGTATGGACTTACAGAAACCGCACCAATGGTTGCCATGCGTGAACGCTACAATCCTGTAATGGGAACAATTGGTAAACCAATGCCTTATTTGGATGTAAAACTTGTTAAAGAAGATAAAACTTTGGCAAAACCTGGCGAAAAGGGAATTTTGTTTGTAAAAGGTACAAACGTTATGAAAGGTTATTATCTTCAAGATGAATTGACTGCCAGTGCATTTGACGAGGATGGATATTTTAACACAGGAGACATTGCAATTAAAACTTACAACGGAGAATTGATGATTCGTGGACGCAAAAAAGATACAATTGTTTTGCGTAGTGGCGAAAATGTTGAACCGTTCCCAATTGAAGCAAAGTTGGCAGAATCTCCATATATTCAACAGGCAGTTGTTGCAGGGCAAGATGAAAATACACTTGGTGCGTTAATCATTCCAAATAAAGAAGCATTGCGTACAGCTGCAAAACAACGTGAAATTCCTCATGCAGATAATGATTCAAAACTTTTAGCAAGTGAATTTGTTCAGGAACTTATTCGTCGCGAAATGGAACGCTTGATTTGTGCCAAAAACGGATTTAAAAACTTTGAAAGAGTTTCGCAATTCGTTTTCTTAGAAAAATGGGAAAATCCAAAAGAAGAACTTTCTGCAAAAGGCGAAATTATTCGCTTTAAGATTTACCAAAACTACAAAAGCCAAATAAACAAAATGTTCCACAGAGAAAATAAAAAACAAAAACTTTCAGATATTTTACAAAATCTTATTGATGGATAAAATCTATGAGGCAATGATATTTTTTGCCCAGTTGAACGCTTCATCAAAATCGTGAAAGTGACCTTCTTGTAATTCTGCATCAGACAATCTGTTATGAACAGCAGCTTGTCTAGAAATAAAAGCATTTATAGGTTCAACAAAACCAATACAAGAACAACCATTCTCAAAAATTTCAGTATGCAGATTTACAAGAACAGAACTTACTTCAGTTGATACAGTTTGTAATTTAGAAATATCAGCAATATATCCCCATTTTTTTCCGGGCCAATTTTGTGCAATTTCTATCAATTTATTTTTAAGCCAAATAATTTCTTCTACATTTGTTACACCGTCTGCACTAGATTTGATAATATAATCATCTTCAAAAACTTCTACAATTTGTATACCCATGCAATATTTCATAAACAACCTCATCAAAGAAAAAAATCAATGAGAACTTTTCTATCAATTATAACATGAATTTATAAATTTTTAAAAATATTTATTAAAAAGTTACGGTAAAAAAAACGCCCTCCCCGTTTTGGAGAAAGGCGTGTTTGTTACATCAAAACCTTATGAACTGCGTATAAAGGAATATTTGTCATCCAATCTTGTTCGCGGTAGGGCGACATTGAAAACCGAATGCCTTTTGTGTCTGGATGGTCAAGAACAAATTGGCGAAGAGATTTTGCCCGTAGATTTTCTTCTGCTTTTACTTCCACTGGAATAATTTTTTCATCTTTTTGAAAAATAAAATCAAGTTCCTGCTTGGAATCTTCTGCATTGTAGTAAAAAATAGAAGAAAGTCCAGATTGTTTTAAAGATTTCAACTGAGTAAAAACAAAAAGTTCCGTAAAAGCACCTTTGAATTCTTCAAAAATATTATTTCCAATAAGCATTTGGCTTGGTGGAGTTTCTGCCAAAGCACCCATAAGCCCTGTATCTAACATAAATAATTTAAAAGCGTTAAAATCTTCGTAAAACTTTAGGGGAATAGTGGCTTTTTTTACATTTGATACTTTATAAATCAAACCAGCATCTAAAAGCCATTGAACTGCATTTTCAAAATCTTTTGCTCTTGCCCATTTTTTTAATGCCCCGTAAATAAATTTTTTGTTTTCTTTTGCTAATTGATTTGGAATTGCTGACCAAACTTGATGGATTTTTGGAATATCGTTTTTGTGAGGATGTTTTGCAATATCTTTTTGATAAGAATACAAAATTGATTCTTGAATTGTTCTAATTTCTGCAACAGATTTGTCTTCCACAAAAGCTAAAACCGATTCTGGCATACCTCCACAAAAATAATACTGCCTAAGTAATTCAACAAAAGTTGGATGAAAAATTGAAATATCATCAAAAGTGCCTTCTTTTAATAGTGAAAAAAGTTGCTCCCCTTTTACCGCCAGTACAAATTCCAAAAAAGACATAGGATATAAATGCAAAATATCAACTTTTCCAACAGGAAAGCCAGTTCCTACATTTAAACTTACACCTAAAAGAGAACCTGCCGCAATAATGTGATATTCAGATGCTTCTTCACAAAAATATTTTAGCGAAGTTAAAGCTTCTGGTATTTCTTGGATCTCATCTATAAAAATTAATGTTTCAGTAGGAATAATTGTTTGATTAGAAATTGCACCTAGTCCCAGCAAAATATTTTTTATGTTATATCCGTTTTCAAAAAGTGATTTTACCTGGGAATTTTTATCGCAATTTATATAAACAAGATTTTTATATTCGTTTTTGCCAAACTCTTTTACAAGCCAAGTTTTTCCAACCTGCCTAGCACCGTTCAAAATAAGAGGCTTTCTATTTTCTTTATTTTTCCAATCTAAAAGATTTTGATACAATAATCGTTTCATAATATGTTAAATTATACATAAAAACACCCGAAGTTTTACAAAAGTGTACCAGTCAATAAAAGTGGACAAAAAAAATGTTTTTTCTTAATTTTCTTTTTTAAGAGTGGACAATTCTTGAGTTATTTCTTCGGATTCATTTTTAGAAGTGGACCTTTTCTTTTGTACGAATTT
>SUWN01000058.1 GCA_015061465.1 Treponema bryantii
GCGAGGTTTTTCTGTTGAATTGCTAGAAGAACCTTTTTTTACAACAACAACTTTTTTTGCTCCAGTAGAATTTGTTCTTGGCGCAGAAAAATCGCGTTTTGCTGGTGATTTTTCGCCAGTTCCTGCTCTACTTGCAGCATCGCTTTTTAGTGACAAACTGATTCTTCTTCTGTCCATATCCAAACCGATGATTGTAAATTCTTTTACATCACCAACTTTTACAACTTCCATTGGGTCTGAAACAAAGTTGTCGCTCAATTCGCTCAAGTGAACAAGTCCTGTTTCGTGCAAACCAATATCAACAAACGCACCAAAATCTACAACGTTACGAATTTTTCCAGTAACTTTCATTCCTTCTTTTAAATCTTCAAATTGAAGAACACCTTTTTGCATAATAGGTGCTGGATATCCGTCACGTGGGTCGCGATTTGGTTTTTGCAATTCGTCGATAATATCGTTGATTGTGATTTCACTCAAATTGTATTTTTCAGCAAGCGCTTTTCTTTCTGAAGCGATGATTTTGTCACCGTTCTGAATTTTTGGCAAAATTTCTCTTGCTGCGTCGTAGTTTTCTGGGTGAACCCAAGTATTGTCTAAAGGATCTGAACTTTCTGCAATTTTTAAGAATCCTGCACATTGTTCAAATGCTTTTGGACCAAGGCCTGGAACTTTTTTCAAATCTTCGCGGCTTGTGATTTTTCCGTTTGCGTCACGATAAGCAACGATTTTTTTTGCAGTAGAAGCGTTGATTCCAGAAACGTATTTTAATAAAGAATAACTTGCTGTATTCAAATTTACACCAACGTTATTTACAACCGAACCAACAACTTCGTCCAAAGTTTCGCTCAATCTTTTTTGATTTACATCGTGCTGATAAAGACCAACACCGATTGCTTTTGGATCGATTTTTACTAATTCACTAAGTGGGTCTTGCAAACGACGTCCCATACTGATTGCGCCACGAATTGTCAAATCAAGTTCTGGGAATTCTTCGCGAGCAATATCACTTGCTGAATAAACAGAAGCTCCAGATTCATCAACAACTGTGTACATAACATCTGTGTAATTTTCGCTGATAACTTTGCTTACAATTGCTTGAACTTCCTGGCTTCCAGTTCCGTTTCCTACAGCAACAACTTGGATGTCGTATTTGTCAATTGCATCGTTGATAGCTTTGTAAGAACCTTCTGGATCTGTTACTTGACGAATTAAGAAATATCCCAAATATTTTCCAGTTTCATCCAAAGCGGCACATTTTGTTCCTGTTCTAATTCCAGGGTCCACGCCCAAAACGCGACTTCCTTTGATTGGCTGAGTCATCAAAAGATTTTTTAAGTTTTCGCTAAAAATACCAATTCCGTGAGAATCTGCTTCATCTGTTTCATCGCTACGAATTTCACGAACAACAGCAGGAGACAAAAGACGAACTACACCATCTTCAATTGCCGATTTATGATATTCATTATGAATTTCAGTTCTATTTTGTAAAAGAGCGATTGCTGAATCAACATCAACGTCGATAGTTACTTCGAGCGCACCTTCACGTTCACCACGATTGATTGCTAAAATTCTATGAGGTTTTACTTGATTTAAAGGTTCTTTGTAATCCCAGTACATTTGGTAAGTTGATGTTTTTTGAGCCGATTCTTCATCCTGACCGTCAGGAACAATACCTTTTGTGATGATATTTCCTTCTTTTAAGTAAAGATTGTGAATTGCTTCACGATTTGCTGTGTCTTGGCTTACGCGTTCTGCAATAATATCTTTTGCGCCATTTAAAGCATCAGAAACGCTAGCAACAGACAATTCAGGATTTTCTGCATTTTCGCAAACAAAAGATTTTGCTTTTTCTTCCAAAGTTGCATCATCATCCACGAGCATTGCATCTGCCAAAGGATCCAAACCTTTTTCTATAGCAACCATTCCACGAGTTTTTTTCTTTTTCTTGAAAGGAGCCCACAAATCTTCCAAAGCAGACATTGTTGTTGCAGACAAAACTGCATTATACAATGATTCAGTCAATTTTCCTTGAGCAAAAACGCCTTTTACAATTTCAAGACGTCTTTCTTCAAGATTTTTATATGATTTGTAACGATGGTCACATTCTCTAACTTGAAGTTCATCAAGCGAACCGTGTTTTTCTTTACGATAACGACTGATAAAAGGAATAGTACAACCTTCTTCTACAAGGCTGATAACCGCACTAACTTGAGCCACACGAATTTCTAATTCGTCAGCAATTTTTTTCATGATTTCAACTTCATTAACTGATAATGAGTCAATTGTTTCTTGTGTAAATTCCATAGTGCCGATATTTTACGAAAAAAAGCCCTGCCTGACAAGAAGAAAAATAAGAAATAATTCCTTTATAAAAAAACCAATAAAAAAAATAAAATTTTTAAAAATTCACGCCAAAAATGGTCCGAAAAAATCTTTTTTGGAAATATTTATATATAAGGAATAATTCAGAAATCAGAATGCAGAATTATTGAAAAAATATTTTTATAAAAAAGTGAGGATTAATATTATGGAAAATAGGAATCATAAAGATTCATTATTTATCGATTTATTCTGTAAAGACCAAAAATCTGGGAAAGAAAATTTTATTTCTTTGTACAACGCGCTTCATCAAACAAACTTAAATTTAGAAACAACAACGCTAGAAGAAGTAAATATTGAAAACATTTTGTACATGGCTTTATCAAATGACATTGCTATTTTAGTGGATGATAGATTGATTGTTTTAGTAGAACATCAATCTACAATAAATGAAAACATGCCGCTTCGTTTGTTGGAATATGTATCGCGAATTTATGAACAGATTATTCCTTCAGAAGATAGATATGAAAAAAAGATGATAAAGATTCCGTATCCGGAATTTTACGTTTTCTACAATGGAACAGATGAATATCCTGTAGAAAAGGAATTAAAACTTTCAGATGCATTTATTTTGCCAGATAATAAATATTCCAAAGACAAGAAAATTTCCCTTGAAATTTTGGTAAAAGTAATAAATATTAATATTGATAAGGAAAATCCAATTTTAAAGCAATGTAGAGCATTACAAGAATATTCTACATTGATAGAATTGATTAGAGAAACTAAGCGACAAAATCCTAATGCACCTTTAGAAGAAGCATTATCGAAGGCAATAAACGATGGGATTTTGGAAGATTACTTAAAAAGAAAGTCTACGGAGGTTCGAAATATGTTGATTGCAGAATACAGTTATGAAACAGATATTAAAGTCCAACGTAGAGAAGCTTTCCGTTTGGGTAAAGAAGAAGGTGCTGAACAAAAAGCTATTGAAGCTGCTAAAAAATTTATAAAAATGGGACTCCCCATTGATCAAATATCAGAAGGGATAGGTCTTTCTAAAGAAGAAGTACAAAAATTGGCAGAAGAAAATAACAAATAATTCCTTTTTAAAAACAAAAAAAGCGCGATAACTTTTCACAAAATTATCACGCTTTTTTTTATTGTACAAGTTTTGCAGTAAAAAACTAAAGATGCAGGCTAAACTATTTTTTTGTCGTAATTAGTTCTTGTTATACCCATGAACCAGTTTTGCTTACGCAAAACTGGAAGCGCAGGCAAATTGTCTTTTACATTAAAAAAAGTTCAGCGCTATACTCATGAACTAGTTTTGCTATTGCAAAACTAGAGATGCAGGCTAAACTATTTTACAATTAAAATTAGTTCTTGCTATACGCATGAACCAGTTTTGCTTACGCAAAACTGGAAGCGCAGGCAATTTTTTTTACAGTTAAAAATAGTTCAGCAGCCTGCGCTAGTATTCATACACGAATTCTATCATTGATACTAATTCGTTTAATGTCGTTCCAAATTTATCTGCAATATTGTATTCAGTCATTTTTACAACATTTCCAACAGCATCGTATTTTATAACAAGTCTATTCTTAATTTTGTCAGAATTATCGTAAGTTGTAATTTCTGTCAAAACTCCGTTTCCATCGTAGCGGAAAACCTTTTTTGTTGAAGATGATGTAAATGCATCAAAATATTTAATATTTGCAATTTTTCCGTCTTCCGAGTAATCAAATGTTTGTTCTTCGTCTAAAGAACCGTCTGCATTGTAATGCAAAATAGAACTTTGTGTTCCATCTTCATTATATTTGTAAATTGTTTTCCAAACCAAAGCACCTTCTGTTTCATATCCTGTTTCATCTTCAAGTTTTCCGTCTTTGTATTTGAAAATAGTTTTTGATTTTAAAACTCCGTCTGCATCAAATTCAGAAACATCTGCTTTTAATCCATCTTTATATTCTGTTGTAACTTTCCAAAGCAAATTATCTTTGTTGTCATATGTAATCTGTTCTTTTAAGTTTCCGTTGTCATCATAAGCAGAAATTGTTTTTGTTTTTATTTCATCTATTTCTGACATTTCTACAGATTCAAGTTCTTTTCCTAAATCATCATATTTGCAAATTAATTTTGAAGCTGGTGTTCTAAAATAATTTCCAAATTTTGAAGAAATCACATAATTAATTTGTTTTGATGTTTTTACGCTTCCTGTTAATGGCACATAGGAAAAAATATCCTGTGCAAACATAGCAAAACTCATCATAGCAACTAAAACAAAACTTAAAGCTCTTTTCATAAAGGACCTCATATTAAAAGAAAAATATTGTTCGCAACGCAAACTTATAAAACTAAAAAACAATTTATACTTTTCTATATCGTTAATACATTATAGTAACATATATTGTTTTTTGTCAAAAAATAGATAAAATATTTTTATACTTTTATTATCGGCGAAACATCTAAAAAGCCACAACAAATAATTTTAGGATTTTTTATGAATCAGGAACAATGGATTTTCTTCAACGAATTCAAATCTTCTTTTAAACAAAAAATAAACGAATGGAATATTTTTAATGATGAATTAATGGATTTACAAAAAAAGGCCGCTCAAAATGCAAATAATGTTCTTTACTCTTTTGAAACTCCTATTGTTTATAATCGCGATTTAGACAAAATCACACAAGATGATGAAATAAAACTCATCGTGATTGGTGACAATCCAGGAAAAGATGAACAATTACAAAAAAATAATCGTTATCTTGTAGGACAAGCTGGAAAACTCGCGGATAGTTTTTTTAAGAAAAATCCATCGCTCAACATCGATTTTAGAAAAAACGTAATTATTTTAAATAAAACGCCTGTTCACAGCGCAAAAACAAATCAACTTAAATTCATCATAAAAAACGCTTCTTCTGAACTTAAAAAAATGATTTTAGAATCACAAATCTGGATGGCTCAAAACACTGCAAAATTACATGCCGATCTTTTACAAAAATCCGACAAAAATGATTTTCCACAACTTTGGCTTGTTGGCTATTCTGAGCTTAAAAAGAAAGGAATTTTTGAAGATTACAAAAATTTTCTAAAAGATGAATATGCTGCCTTTTCCTTTGCGTGGGAAAAAGTTTTTGTTTTTCAGCATTTTTCTATGAACAGATTTACTATTGATTTGAATGATTTTGTAAAAGAAAACAATTTACAAAATCAAGATTTATTTTCTAATATTCACCAACTAGGAAATATTCATAAAGCAGAAATTTTTTAGATACACAGTTAAAAAAAAGTACGAATAAATTAAACATATAAAGAAAAAACATCGAGCGAAAAATGCTCCCGTGAATAACCGTACTTATGCTCCGCCGAGAGATAGCACGGACTTTTGAACATCGTATAACGTTAGAAAGTCTTGTCCGTGCTTCCAGTTTTGTAGTTTCTACAAAACTGGTGGCGCAGCAAGATAAGTTCGCAACAAAAATGAGCAGCTGCGCCAACGAACATTCACTCCGCCTTTTTTCAGACAATTTTTTTATATGTTTATTTTATCGATTTTTCCCGGAAATTTTAAATAAACTTTACATTCATCGACGTTTTTTAGATATTTCCGCCCGTTTAGATAAATTAAACATTTATAAATAGTTTATTAAAAAATAGATTTTGCGCGAGCGAACGGAGGTTGGGTCAAAAACACTCTGCTTGTGGCAGCCACTGCGTGGCTGGTTCTATAGTTTCTATACCACAAGCAGCGCGTAGCGAGTTATCGAGCGGTTTTGAACCAGCCTACGTAAGCGGGAGCAATTATAAATTGTTTTTATTAATTTTTGGGTTTTAATTGTTTAATTTATTCGTATAATTTTTTTTCTTCTGTTTCGTTTGCTTTTTCTTCTTCTACTTTACTTTGCTTTCTTAAAACAGCTCTATTTGTGTAATGCATAATGCTAAAGAAAATACACATAAAAATAAAAGCTTCCATTAAGAAGGCTGTTCCTCTAAATTTTTCTAAGAAAATTGATAAAACAACACAAACACAAAGTAAAATTTGAATTCCCAAAATAATGAATAAAGTTTGTTTTCTTGTATAACCTAAATTTAAGAATTTGTGATGTAAATGCATTTTATCTGGTGACATAATAGATCTTTTATCTCTAAGTCTACGCCAAATAGCTGCAATTGTATCAAAAATAGGGAATGATGCTAAAATAATCATTATTAAAAGTTTATTATATTCAAAAGATAATCCTTCTGTAGAATATAAAGGTATTGTCGCTATCATAAACCCTATGAACTGACTTCCTCCGTCTCCCATAAAAAGTTTTGCTGGTGGCCAGTTAAAACACAAAAATCCAAAAATTGAACCTGCTAAAATAAAACAGATGATTGCTTCAGGAATTTTAAATACAGATAAAATTATTCCTAAAGAAACTAACGCAGTAAATGACAAAGAACCACAAAGAGCATCCAATCCATCTATCAAGTTGTACGCGTTTATAACACCCAAAATCCATCCGAATGTAAGCATAAAACTTAAAATTGTTGGTAATTTCCAAGCAAAAATTTGTGTAAATCTGTATCCGCTAAAAGTAACAAGCGAAACTGCTACTAATTGAACTAATAATTTTACATAAGCTGGTAATTCCAAAATGTCATCAACAATTCCAAATACAAAAATTATTAAAGCAGCAATTAATAAAGGAAGATTTGAAAATAAATCTATGTTTTTTTCAAAAATTACGCATAAAAAAGCAACAATAAAGAATGAAATTGCAATTCCGACACCACCAAGACGAGGAATGTCTCCAGAATGAATTTTTCGTGCATTCTGTGAATCGTATAAACTAAATTTCTTGCAGAATTTTATGATAATGGGCATAGAAATTACAGAAAGCAAAGCTGCAGCGCCGATGAAAATAAATTGTGTCATACATTTACCCTATACCATTTATTTATTTTTTTCAATAAAAAAATCACCCCCCCCCCATAATGTTTTTTTTTAGTTTTTTCAAGTATTTTTTTTCCGAATTTATAAAATTTTTTTATTTTCATTTTGCTTTACCTTTTTTGTAATTATTATTATTTTTATACTTAATTTTATATATAATTTTTTATATTTTTAAATCTTAATGTTAAGGTAAGGTAAAAGATGTCTGTTGTTACTCTAAAAGATGTTCACAAAATTTATCCAATGGGAAAACAATTCGTAGAAGCTGTAAAAGGTGTTTCTTTTCAAATTGAAAAAGGAGAATTTGCCGCAAT